>JACQTG010000112.1 GCA_016210895.1 Acidobacteriota bacterium | reverse complement strand
ACGTTGACAGTGCCACGGTCTTCGACGGCGTGGTGAGTGATATCAGTGGGCTGAGCGTTGGTCAGCGCGTCGAGGTGGACGCGCGCCTGGAAAGCACGGGGCGGTTCCGCGCACTGGTGGTAGAAGTGGACAAGACGACTTCCACGAACTTCCTCCGGGGACTCGTCATCGGGCGCACACCCGCTTCGGGCGACGCCACCAGCCTCGACGTGCTGGTGCTGGAAGAGAATCCCGACCAGAGCGGCGTCGACGCGGGCGACCAACGGATCTTTTCCATCGATGCGGCCACGAGCTTTCGCATCAACCAGGAAGACTTGTCTGTGCTAGGTCTCAGTTTCAGCCGCCAGGAAGTGAGTCCCGGCCAGATTGTCCTCATTGAACCGGACAGCGCCCAGCCCGCGCGCGCCACCCAGGTTATCCTCAAGCAAGGCACGGTTCCGGGCACGGTAAACATCATCGGCTTGACCACGTTTGACTTCACCCCCCTGTCCGGCTTTTTCCCCGACGTCGGCTTCCCGTCCATCCGGGCAGTGACCGCCCCGCAAAGCGAGTTTGAGGATTTGCCGTTGGGGATGTCGGACCTGCGAGTTGGGCAGACAGTGGGGTCGCGCGGGTTGCTGCTGTTCGAATTCGGTCAGCCGCGCCTGATCACCAAGCGGGTGCGGCTGCTACAGTAGAGAATGATGCGGAGTCGAGTCATCGCTAGCTGTGCCGTCGGGCTCGTCACGGCCTTGGTCTCCGTTGCCCCGCTCCGGGCTGGTTCTCTGCGCTCGGACGTGCTCTACTTGCTGCCAGCCGAGACTGGCCAGCTCGTCTACCTTGACCTCAAGGAAGCGCGTCGCTCGCCCCACTACGACAGGCTTAAGGCGCAACTCCTGCCCCAGCGCTTCAGCCACTTCACCAGTTTCCTTGGTTCAATGGGAATGAATCTGGATCAGGATATTGACTGGCTGGCCTGGGTGTTTGTTCCTCCGCTGGGAGACGAGGGGGAACGCCTGATCGGCTTGGCTGAAGGGAACTTTGCCCCCGAACGCGTTGAACGATTTTTTCTCCAGCAGAAGCTTCCCATTGACGCCTATCGCGGCCAGACCTTGTTTCCCTTTGGCAGCGGAGTCGGGGGCGGCGATCTGTTCTTCTCTTTTTTGGACGCCTCCACGGCCGTATTCGGAACACGCGCGAGCCTGGCGCTGCTGCTTGAAACCCGCTATGGCGCCCACGACAGCTTGATTCGCAATCAGGATATGCTCGGCCGGCTCGACGAAGTCAACGGCCGCGCGCCCATCTGGGCCATCTTTGACGAGCAGTATACTCGCTACACGCTTGCCCAAGTCGTACCCGAAGCCGCCCGCTTCGAGGACTTTTCCCGGGTGGCCGGGCGTTTCCGCCATTCCAGTCTGCAGATTCAACTCGGGCGGGAGATGCGGATTGACTTCCAGGCGGGCTGTGAGAGTGCGCTCGACGCGCAAACTTTCTCCCTGCTGGTGCAGACCGGGCTCTTTGTGCAAAGCTGGCGCCTGCGGGAGGAGAATCCGGCTCTGAGTCGCGTCCTGGAAAGCAGCGAAGTGAACACGGCGGGCGACCGCCTGCAGGTCCGCCTCACCATCGGGGAAGAAGAACTGGAGAAGCTGTTGGCCCGGCCGGTCCTGTTCTCGTAGCGCGAGTCCTCGGCCGGCTAAGCCCGGCCGGCCCGATGCTTCACCAGGGTCACGCGATGTCCACCCGCAGCCGTGCGTTCCTCCACCACCTGGTCCACTCCGCCCATCATCAGGTAGATGTCTGCCGAACTCTCCAGCAACCCACCCAGTGCGCTGTTCTCCACCACTATTTCTAGCCGGTCGGAAGAGATTTCTGCCGACACCTGCACGGTTTTTTCCGGTCGCTCGCGCTGGTGCTCGGCTACGATCAGGCGCAGCGCTTCTTCGACCGCCTGGCTCACGTTGACCACCTCAGCTTCGGTGAACTGACTCTGTTCGGCGACCATCTGAACCGCGCCGCGAACCACCCCGATAAGGCCCGGATCGGGAGAGAAGACGAGACGGAAGCATTCGGAAGTCGGCTCTGTGTTCATCGGCATATCACGGAAGGCGGGTGAGAATGGACTGGGCGAGGGGCTCTGCCACGCGCGGCCACGGCTAGCTGATTGTGCCCTGCTCGGTACGGTACTCGCAGGCTTCCCGGCAGTCGAGACAATAGTAAAGTCCGTCGCCCACCAGCCGCACATTGTGCTGCGACTGGCAGAGGATGCAGTAGCGCTCGCACTGGCACTTGCTTTCCGGAAGGTCGCATTGGGCGCAGAGAAACGCCATTCTCTCACCTCCAGACTGCCAGGCGCTGCGCTCCGATGACTATATCGAGCCCGACTGGAAGCGACAACCGAAAACTCTCGGCGCCGCCGTGCCTTGACCCGCCTGGGGCCGTGTGTTACGTTTCCGTCTCTTCACGCCTCCGAGGAACACGCTTGACCATTGACACCCAAACCACCCTCCGGAAGACCGCCTTGAACGCAACGCACCGCGCCCTCGGCGCGCGTATGACTGGCTTCGGCGGTTTTGATATGCCGGTCGACTACCACGGCATCATCGAAGAGCACCTCGCTGTCCGCAGCGCCGCTGGCCTGTTCGACGTCAGCCATATGGGCGAGATTGAAATCCGCGGGCGGGAGGCGCTCAGCCTGGTCCAGTACGTCACCGCGAACGACGCCGGCCGCTTGGCCGTTGGCCAGGCGCAGTACTCGGCCCTCCTCCGGTCCGAGGGTACCTTTGTAGACGACATCGTGGTGCACAAGCTGGCCGACCAGCACTACTTTCTCTGTGTCAACGCCGCCAATCGGGAAAAAGACTTCGAGTGGATTCGCGCCCACAACCGCTTCGAGGCCACGGTGGAAAACTCGAGCGACCTCTACACCCAGCTCGCCCTGCAGGGACCTCGCGCCGCCGCCATCCTCGAAACCCTCACGCCGCTTGACTTGGCTACAATCCGTACCTACCGCTTTGCCTTCGGCAAAGTTGTGGGTGTCGATTGCCTGGTTGCCCGCACGGGCTACACCGGCGAGGACGGGTTCGAGCTTTACTTCGACCCGGCAGAGTCGGAACACCTGTGGAACGCCTTGCTCGAAGCCGGCACAGCACACGGGCTCCAGCCGTGCGGCCTCGGGGCCCGCAACACTCTGCGCCTGGAAGCCGGCTACGCGCTCTACGGCCACGAAATTGACGACACCACCACCGTCTGGGAGGCCAAACTCGATTGGATCTGCAAGCTCGACAAGGGTGAGTTCATCGGACGCGACGCTCTGCGCGCCCAAAAGGGAAAAGGAATTGACCGCATCCTGATTGGCTTTGAAATGCGTGAGCCGGGCATCGCCCGCGACGGCTATCCTGTGCTGGTCGCGGACCAGACCTGCGGCCGTGTCACCAGCGGCTCCTACGCCCCCTGGCTCAAGAAGAACGTGGGCTTAGCTTACCTTCCTGTTCGCGCCAGCGCCGTGGGCACGCGTATCGGGATTCAGATTCGCAGCCGCAGGCTGGCAGCCGAGATCGTGCCCACTCCCTTCTACAAGCGGCCAAAGTGAAGTCTTTCCCGGAGAGTTCTGATGTATTCTAAAGAGTACCGCTACACGCGCGAGCACGAATGGATCAAGCTCGACGGCCGGCGCGCCACCATCGGCATCACGCACTACGCCCAAGAGCAGTTGGGCGACATCGTCTTTGTCGAGTTGCCCAAGCCCGGCGCCCATTTCGCCACGATGGATCCGTTCGGAACCGTGGAGTCAGTGAAGGCGGTCTCGGAGATCTACTGCCCGGTGTCCGGCACGGTGGAAGAGGTCAACGCCGGACTCAACGACAATCCCGCCCTGCTCAACCAGCAGCCCCACGACGCCGCCTGGCTGATCAAGATCCAAGTGGACGACCCCGCAGAAGTGGGGAGCCTGATGACGGCGGAACAGTACGAAGCCTTCACTCGCTCAGCGGAAGCTGAGAGCTGATGCGCTACTTGCCCAAATCGGACGCCGAGCGCCGGGCCATGCTGGCCCGCATCGGGGCGGCTTCCACCGAGGACCTGTTTGCTTCGATTCCGGGACGGTTCCGGCTCAAGCGTCGGCTTGGTGTACCCGGTCCGCTCTCGGAGCCGGAGATTCTCGATTTCTTCTACGCCCGCGCGGCAGAAAATGCCGCCGGCTTCCTGCGTTTTCTCGGCGCCGGTGCCTACCCGCACTTTCGCCCGGTGGTGATTGATGCCCTGGCCTCGCGTGGGGAATTCTTCACCGCCTACACCCCCTATCAGCCGGAAATCAGCCAGGGCACGCTACAGGCGATTTTCGAGTTCCAGACGCTTGTCTGCCAGTTGACCGGGCAGGAAGTCTCGAACGCCTCACTCTACGACGGCTCGACCGCCCTGCCGGAGGCGGTCATCATGGCCGTGCGCATCACCAACCGCACCCGCGTGCTGGTGGCGCGTTCCGTTCACCCCGAGTACCGCCAGGTGCTTGCCACCTACGCTGCCGGCCAGCAGCTTGAAGTGGAAGAGCTTCCCTACCGGCCCAGCGGCCAAGTGGATACCGAAGCCCTGCTGCACAAGCTCAACGACCAGACGGCGGCAGTGGCCATACAGTCGCCGAACTTCTTCGGCTGCCTCGAAGACGTAGCGGCGCTGGCGGCGCAGTGCGAGCGCCACGGCGCTTTGCTCATCACCGTGGTCAACGAGCCGGTGTCGCTCGGGCTGGTGCGCCCGCCGACGGAAGCCCACATCGTGGCGCTCGAGTGCCAGCCGCTGGGCGTGCCTGTCAGCTACGGGGGTCCCTACGTGGGTGCGCTGGCCACCAAGGAGCGCTACGTCCGCAGCCTGCCGGGCCGCCTGGCCGGGCAGACGACCGATGCCGACGGCCAGCGCGGCTTTGTGCTCACGCTGGCCACGCGCGAGCAGCACATCCGCCGCGAGAAGGCGACCTCGAACATCTGTACGAATCAGGCTCTCTGCGCCCTGATGGCCACGATCTTCATGAGCGTTTACGGCAAGCAGGGAATGCGCGCGGTGGCCGAGCAGAATCTGGCCAAGGCCCACTATGCCGCCATGGAGCTGGGCAAGATCCCCGGCGCGCGACTTGCCTTCTCTGCGCCCTTCTTCAACGAGTTCACACTGCAGCTTCCCGGCGATGTGGGCCCGCTGGTGCGGAAACTCAGCGAGGAGAAAATACTTGCTGGCGTGGAGCTCGAGCGTTTCTATCCAGAATTGAAAAACGCCCTGCTCGTTTGCGTCACGGAAACGCACGCGCGCGGCGACATTGACCGCCTGGTTGCCGCTCTGCGTGCGGCATGCCGCCAGCCAAGCCGGGTCGCGGCGAGAGTTTCCTGAAATGGGCGATACCTCACCCAAAGCGCGCACGCACATCAGCCCGGGTGAAAGGCTCATCTTTGAGAAGTCTTCGCCCGGCAAGCACGCCTACGCCCTGCCCCCGCTGGATGTTCCGGCAGTCAACGCCGAGCAGGTTCTCGGCGCGCAGTTTGTGCGGGCGGAGATCGCGGGCTTCCCCGAAGTGAGCGAAATCGAAATCATTCGCCACTTCACGCGCCTCTCCTCCTGGAACTACGGGGTGGACACGGGGATGTACCCGCTGGGCTCGTGCACGATGAAGTACAACCCGCGCATCAACGAAGCCGTGGCGCGGCTCGAGGGCATCGCCGGTGAGCATCCCTACCAGCCGGTGGAATATGCCCAGGGCTGCCTGCGGATTCTGCGGGAGCTCGAGCGCTGCCTGCTCGAAATCACCGGGATGGATGCGATCACGCTCCAGCCTGCCGCCGGGGCGCACGGCGAGCTGACCGGCATTCTGATGGTGCGCGCCTATCTGGCCTCGAAGGGCTACCCGCGCCGGCTCGTGCTCGTGCCTGACTCGGCCCACGGCACCAACCCTGCCACCGCCGCCATGGCCGGCTACCGCGTCGCCGCTGTCAAGTCGAACCGACTCGGCCAGGTAGACCTCGACTCGCTGCGGCAGTTGATGACCGACGAGGTCGCCGCGCTGATGATTACCAACCCCAACACGCTCGGCATCTTCGAAGAAAAGATCGGGGAGATCGCCGAAATCGTCCACGAGCGCGGCGGCGTGCTCTATATGGACGGGGCCAATATGAACGCGCTCGCCGGCATCACCCGCCCCGGCGACTTCGGCGTGGACATCGTCCACCTGAATCTGCACAAGACGTTCTCCACCCCGCACGGGGGCGGCGGGCCGGGT
>JACQTG010000111.1 GCA_016210895.1 Acidobacteriota bacterium | reverse complement strand
GCGCGTCCCTGCGCGAGCAGGCCGGTCGTGAGCAGGGCCAGAAAAAGCAGATAACTGTGCGGAAACCGGCTCACCGCTTCGACCCAGCCGAAGTGGTTTCACGAGCGGAAGGAATCTCCCCCTCCACCCAGACGGCGCCGTCGGCGAAGTATTCCTTTTTCCAGATGGGCACGACGCGCTTGATCCGGTCGATGGCGTAGCGGCAGGCCTCGAAGGCCGCGTCGCGATGGGCGGCGCTGACGGCGATGAAGACGCTGGTTTCACCGATCTGGAGTCGCCCCAGGCGGTGGACGATGGCGATGCCGTCGATCGGGTAGCGGCGGCGCATTTCCTCGGCGATTTCGCCCATCTTCCTCAGCGCCATGGGCTCATAGGCTTCATAGTCAAGGTAGAGCGTTTGGCGACCCGCCGAGTGGTTGCGCACAATACCGTCAAAGGTGACTACGGCGCCATCCGCCGGCGCTTTCAAGCGAGAGACGTATTCTTGGGGGCGAATGGGCGAGCGGGTGAGAGAAATGCAGTCGTTGGCGCTGCCGCCGCTGACGGGCGGCAGAAAGGCAATTTCATCCCCGGCGTGGAGCCGGGCGGAGAGGTCGCCATATTCCTGGTTAACCGCGATGGCCAGGCTGGAGCGAAACGCTTCGAGCCCCGGGTGCCGACGGCCAAGCTGCGCCCACAAATCGGACACCGAGGCGCCGTCGGTCAACTCCATGACTTCCTCGGCGCGACCGATGATTTCGCGCAACTGTCCGAAGAAAAGAACTCGCACCCACATCTCGGACACTGAGCCAGAATAATCCAGCTACTCGGCTCGCGTTGAACAATCGAGCTTAGCATTCCGGTTCCTCAATAGCAATTCAGCACCGTCGGGATGCTATTCTCTTCGATGCGATGAAGGCGGTCTGGGTCGTCAGTACAGACTGGAAACTGCGCGCGTTGGTGCGGGCCGAATTGCGCGAGCGGGGCTACGACGCGCAAGGTTACGAAAGCCTTGCCTCGCCAGCGGAAGCCGATTCAACTGTCTATCCCCCGACTCTTATCGTGCTGGATACCATCGGGATGGACCCGGAAGACAGCTTCCAACTCGCGACCGCTTGGGCCGCGCGGGTTCCGGTCCTGGTCGTGCTGAGTGGCACGGTCGCACCTTTCCCCCCTACGCCGAATGTGCAGTTGCTGCGCCGCCCGCTCCGGATCGAGGAGGTTGTCACCCGTGTTTGCGCGTTGGCCGGGGCGCCAGGCTAGCTCCGGCTTTTCTACCCTCTCGCTTGCTGTTAGACTGAGCGGCCGCTCGCGGCCAAACCCATGTCTGTCCAGCCGGATGACCAACTCAATCCGCCCAACCTGGATGTAAGCGTTCCGGCCCCGCAGCCGCCGCTCATTCCGGGTGTACCAGCACGCTTGTTCGCCCCCCAAGTCGGCATGCTGCGCGCGCTCCGCCATCGCAACTACAGGTTGTTTTGGACAGGCAACTTCCTCTCCAACATCGGCACCTGGATGCAGTACGTGGCCCAGGGCTGGCTGGTGCTGGAACTGACGAATTCCCCGTTTCTGCTCGGGCTGGTGGGATTCACCCAGTTTGTGCCCGCGCTCGTCTTTTCCTTGCCGGGCGGTGTCATCGCCGATCGGGTCAACCGCCGGCGGCTGCTGCTGGGAACTCACAGTGCGATGTTGCTGCTGACACTGACCCTGGCGGTCTCACTGACTCTCGGGGTCATCAGCTATACGGAGATTCTCGTCGTCGTCTTCCTGCTGGGCACGGCGAGTGCCATTAATGCGCCCTCCTACCAGGCCATGGTCCAGGACACCTCGAGCCGCGAGGACGTCTTGAATGCGATTGCCTTGAACTCCATGCAGTTCAACCTCTCGCGCTTCATCGGACCCACGATTGCCGGCATCCTGGTGAGCACAGTCGGACTGGCCAGTTGCTTTTACATCAACTCGCTCAGCTTCCTGGCCCCGCTCGTGGCGCTCAGCCTACTCCATTATCGGCCCGTGGTTCATGCTACCGAAGGTTCCGCTTTCCAGCGCTTAGTGGCAGGCTTTCGCTACATCTGGACGCACCGGTACATCCTGATCTTGATCAGCCTGGTGGCGATGGTCAGCTTGTTTGGCCTGCCCTACCTGGTTTTTCTGCCTGTGTTTGCCCGGGACATTCTGGGTGTGGGAGCGCGGGGGCTGGGCTACATGGTCTCGGCGAGCGGCGGTGGGGCGCTGCTGGGCGCGCTGTTGCTGGCGAGCTGGCCGGCCGAGCGGCGGCGCGGGCCGCTGCTGCTGAGCGGTTCGATGCTGTTTTTCGCTGCCGTGTTGGTGCTGGCGCTTTCCCAGAATTTTCACCTGAGCCTAGCGGCGCTGGTGGTGGCCGGGGGCGCGATGGTGGCCGGCGTGGCGACGGTAAACAGTCTGATTCAAACGCTCGTCTCCGACGCGATGCGCGGGCGCGTGCTCAGCATGCACACGATGGCCTATCTGGGTTTCAGTCCCCTGGGAAGCCTGTTGGTGGGGACGCTGGCCAATGTCTGGGGAACGCCGCGGGCGCTGGCGGCCTCGGCCGCGCTTCCCTTGGTCGTGGTGGCCGCTATCGCTCTTAGCGTTCCCACCATCCGCCGCTTGCATTAGGCCTACGAACGAGAAAAAATAGGAACTGGGTCAGGAGGAGCGCGCGATGGAGGAATCGAAGGCGCACGTGGCCGAGAAAGAGCCCAACAAACCCATCATCCACCGCGTCTGTGAATCCTGCAACAACATGTTCGCCACCCACGCGGGCGAAGAGGAGCGGCGCTGCCCCAAGTGCCGCAAAGAGTAGGGACGCACCCGGTACCCAATACCCAGTACAGAGTACGCAGTACTCAGTGTAAGGAGACCAGCGATGAAATTTCACACCGAGTATTTCACCTTCACCACCAAGCAGCCCCGCGAATACATCCACATTACGCCGCAGGTGGAAGCGGCGGTGAAGAAGAGCGGGGTGCGGGAGGGGATGGTGCTGGTTTCGGCCATGCACATCACTGCCTCCGTCTACGTTAACGATGACGAATCCGGCTTGATCCAGGACATTGATAGCTGGCTCGAAAAACTTGCCCCGTTCCGCAAGGACTATCGCCACCACCAAGCCGGCGAGACCAACGGCGATGCCCACCTCAAGAATCTCTTACTGCACCACCAGGTCATCCTGCCCATTACCGCCGGCCGGCTCGACCTCGGCCCCTGGCAGCGCGTCTTCTACGGAGAGTTTGATGGCCAGCGGCCCAAGCGCGTACTGATCAAAGTGATGGGGGAATGAGTCCGCGTGCGGTTGCCGGGCGAGCCCTTACGGGTTTCCTTGATAGCGCAGGACCATCAGCGTCATATCATCGGCCTGATAGCTGCCGCCCGTAAAGCGCGTGACCGCATCCAGGATGTGCTGGCTGAGCTCCTCGACACTGGCTTGACCGTACTCGTTCAAGGCTGCCTCAAGGCGGGCCAACCCGAAGAATTCACCCTCCGGGCTGGTCGCTTCGGTGATCCCGTCGCTGTACAGCACCAGCGTGTCTCCCGGCTTCAGGTGGCACCGGGCGGCAGCATAGTCAGCCTCGCTGAATAACCCGAGAGGAAAGCTGGTGGCCAGAAGTCCTTCCAGGCTCCCCGTTCGGTGGTGCATCAACGGAGGTAGGTGGCCCGCGTTAACGTAGGTAAAGGTCCCATCGGATTCCAGCATCCCGTAGAACAGCGTGGCAAAGCGATTCACCTCCGCACGCCCACAAATAAACCGGTTCACCTGGCTGGCGATGCTCTCGGGCGGTTGGCCGAGCAGGGCGCTGGCCGAAAAGGCCCCCTGCAGCATCGAGGTCAGCAGCGCGGCCGAAACTCCTTTGCCCGAAACGTCAGCCACCACAAAGCCATAGCGGTCGCCCGGGATCTCGATCAGGTCAAAGTAATCGCCGCCCACCTGCTCACAGGGCAGCGTGAGGGCTGTCACCTGAAAGAAGGGGTATTCCTTGAAGCCTTTGGGCAGCAGCGCCTGTTGAATGGTGCGCGCGATGGCCAGTTCCTGCTCCAGCCGTTCCTTGGCCTGCGCCGCGGCCATCAGCCGCGCATTCTCGATCACGGCGGCGGCTTCCGCGGCCAGAACGTGCAACACCTGCCGGTCGGTTTCGGAGAACGCCGCCACCGGCTTGCGGCTATCCAGGTAGAGCACGCCAAGAACATCGCTAGGGGTGTCCACCACGGTCGTGGTGCTTGCCTGCGTGCGCTCGAAGCGTCGCAAGGGCAGGCAGAGGATACTCTGCAAGTTCAAGCCGGCGATACTCTCCTGGGCGGAAAAGCGCGGATCCGTCTGGCTGTGGGTGAGCAGGAGGTCGCGCGGGTTGCGCAGAACTTCGTCCAGGACACTGCGACTCACCACCGCCTGTTCATCCAAATAGCGCTGCGTTCGATCCCGGCCAGTGCGAAACTCGAGCTGCCCGCTCTCATTCTTCAGAAACAAGAAACCGCGCTCAGCGCCAGAAACGCGGAGGGCGGCGTCCACCACCGTTCCCAGAATCTCCTCCACCGGCAGGCCCGCCTGCAGGACTTGTCCCACCTCCAGCAGCAGATTCAGGCTGCGGAGTTCGCGGGCCGGGGTCTCGACCGCCAGGGGTGTTTCCACGCGTCGCAAGAGTTCCGGCAAGGGACTCTCGCCGGTGGAGAAAATCAGCGCGTAGGGGCTCTGTGGGCCGAACTCGATGCGGTCATTGTGTTGCAGGACACGCCGCTCAACCCGTGCCCCGTTCACGTAGGTGCCGTGGCGGCTTCCGCGGTCCTCCACCACAAAGCGGCCATTTTCCACCACAATAGCGGCGTGCTGTCGGGAGATGCGGGTGTCGCGCAGCAGCAGGTCGTTGCCGGCTTGGCGGCCGATGGTGAAGGGGAGTTTGCTCAGCGTCAGTTCACGCCGTGTTCCGGTTGGCTCAATCAAAACTAGCTTGGGCGGCGTGAAAACCATCTTTGGCGAACTGCGCGGTTGCCTGCACTGCGGCTCGACATCAACCACTGATTGGCTGCCTACGGCTTCAGGAGGCGCACCCGCTAGCGCGTACTATAGGCAAAGGCCTGCTGAAAGTAAACTCCGAACGGCCTTGTGCCTCGCCTGCGTACCGCCGCGAACACAACTCGCTGCGGCAAGCCTCCGGAGAGCCTAACCGTGAGTTCTCAGCGCAGGTGTTTGGACGAACCGGTGGGCCGTGCCAGCCGCTCGACCGGTAAGGCAGCCGAAGGATTCGAGGGCCGGGACTTCGCTTGCCGAGTCACCATTTGCTCGAGGTTCCGAACCAGGTTCCGCAAACGCACGGCCAGCTCGACAATGGTTTCAACCCGCCGGCGCACTTCGGGGCTGAGAGCCGGGCCGGCCGCCAGAACGAGCTCGGCGTTGCCCAGGATTCCCGTGAGCGGGTTGTTGATCTCATGGCGCAGGATCATTCCGATCTCGTCAAAATCGAGCGGTGTTCCCGGTCCAGCCTTGGCGGGGCTTGGCGCGAGAGGTGGGGACTGGACGAGTCGCCTCAGGGCGGCGGCCAGCAGAAGGTGGTAGTTTCCCACCTTGACTACGCAATCCGCCACACCTTCTGTCAACAGCGCCGCCGCCTGCTCTTCCCCGCCCGGAGACACCAAGGCCACCAGCGGGGCGTGCGCGGCGAGCTCGGCCAGGTCCCGAGCGGCCAGCGCGGCCAGGTCGCAGACCAGGGCATCGGCTTCTCCCTCAGCCAAGTAGGACTGGGTTTCAGCCATGCCGGGTAGGAGGACCAGCTCGAAGTCAGGCTCGCGGACCGCCAAGCGTTGGCGCAACTGCTCGGCTTCTTCCGGCTGGGAGACCAGCAGCAGTACCTGCGGGCGATTCTTCGTCTCCCTGGTTTGCCGCTTCACGCTCATCTCCAGGCCCGCGGCGCCCATCCTCATTGCCGTTCTGGGGTCTCGCCCGCGGCGCGCTCCAGGAGCAGCTCTCGAACCGCGGCCTTCAACTCTTCGACCAAAAAGGGCTTCGCCAGGCAGGGCAACTGCACCCGTTCGAGGAACTCGCTGGTCTGGCGGGCCAAGGTGTCGCCGGTGGTGAACAAGATGCGTGCTGCCAGGGGATGGCTGTGCTCGGCCAGTCGTCGGTGAAACGTCTCCCCATCCACGGCCGGCATCTTAATGTCGCAAATCAACAGGTCGAACTCCTGGGAGAGGGCATCTTGCAAAGCTTGCTGGCTGTTCGTGCGGAGCTGAACCTGGCAACCTTGCTGGCGCAGAACGTCGCCGATTAATTGCGCCACCGACTCCTCGTCGTCCACCACCAGCACCTGGGGTTGTCGCCTTTCAGCCACCGGTTGAAGGGCTGCGCGCTGCCTCCCTGGCGTAACCGGTCTGGGCCCGGGGAGAGTCGGCAGTTCGACGGCGAACGTGGTGCCGCCGCCCCCATGGCTTTCAGCGTAAATTTCTCCTTGGTGGTCTTTGACGATGGTCTGCGAAACCGAGAGCCCGAGTCCGGTCCCTTCGTAGGCTTCTTTGGTGGTGAAAAAAGGCTCGAAGACGTGGGCCAGATCCTCCGGGGAAATGCCCGGGCCGTCGTCCGTGATCTCGGCCCGCACGCGCGCCGGGTCCTTCAATGAGTGAGTCCGCAGGATAATGCGGCCGCGGTCGCGGATGCTACGAATGGCTTGCTCGGCGTTCAACAGGATGTTGAGAAACACCTGCTGCAATTGGTGCGGATCGGCCCAGACGGCCGGCAGGTCGGAGGCGAATTGCTGCTCGATGGCAATGTTTTGGACCGCCAACTCGTAGGCGCGAAACTGCAAGCACTGCTCCAGTAGTGGCTGAATGTCCACGCGCTGCCGCTCGGGCTTGCGGGGTCGAGCGAACAGCAGGAGGTTCTTCACAATCCGGCTCGCGCGCCCGGCTTCTTGGGCCAATCGCGTCAGTTCTCGGCGAACGCCTTCCGACAGCTTGTGTTGTTGCAGGAGCTGGGCATAGCCGGCGACGGCTGTCAGGGGATTGTTCAATTCGTGGGCCACGCCGGAGATGAGCTGACCCAGGGCAGCCAGTCGCTCGCGCTGCACGACCTTCTGCTCCAACTGGCGGCGCGCGGTGACGTCGTGATAGACCTCCAGGCGTCCCACCGGCCGTTGAGCGGAGTCGGTGAGCGGACGTACGAAGCGTTCCAGCATACGGTGACGCGGATGAATCAACTCGACCTCATCCCAGGAGACTTCTTCCATATGGTTGTTCAAGTAATGCCAGCGCTCGGCCATCCGCTCCGGCTCGCGGAACCGTCCCTGCAACTGCTCAATCAGGCTCGCCTGTGATTTGCCGGGGCCGATCTCGCGCAGGTCCACGCCCAACAGGTTGGCCAGACGATGGTTGGCAAATTGCACCCTTTGGTCTGTACCGATCAGCCATACCCCGTCGTGGGTGGCGTCCAACAGCCCTTTCAGTCGCGCCTCCATCTGCTGCCGCTCCCGTTCCACTCGCTGGAGCGCAGTGAGGTCGTGCAGAAAACCCCAGTAGCCTTCCTGGGGCAGGCCGATCTTTCGCAGTACGAGCAAGCAGGCCTGGGGCCCGGTTTGGCCATGCCAGTAGATTTCATGTCGCCAGCAAGATTTCCCGCTTGTCCGCCAGGCCGCGAACGCGTCGCGCCCGGCTTCGTCAAGGAAAGCGGCCCAGGGCTGGCCGAGCAGTTCGCGCGCCGCCTTGCCCGTCCACTCGAGCAAGGCGCGGTTAACGAGTACGAAGCGGCCCGCGGCGTCCAACTGAAAGGCCGGGATAGGAAGACTCTCAAATAAGTGCTGCCAACGAATCTCAGCCTGCACAGTCGCAGCGGGCAGGGTGCTGGCGGCCAGCGTCAAACCCAGAAAAGCCGCCCCGACCTCCAGCAGCGGCCCCACCGACTTCATCGCCGCCGGTGGCACGACAGATAGCAAGACGCACGGTGCCTGCCCGATAGTCGGCACCGGCACGAACCATAGCTCGTGTTCGGGGATTGTGCAGGCGGGACAGAATTCAACCACAGCGGCTGCCCATGCATCGGCGCATTCACCCCCCGAGACGACGACAGTGGCCGAGCTGGCCGCTGCCTTCTCCCAGGGTTGCGATTCCGGATCGCCACCCGGAAGCTCCTCCGGCAACAGGTCCATGCTGCCAGCGGCCTCCCCCCGCCGCCAAGCACCGCCCTGGAGTGGATAGAGGGCGAGGGCGTACCCCCCTATCACCTCCCGTGTGGCCTTGAGGAGAGATTCCAGGGTTCGACAGTCCGCCGGCGTACGAAGTAATGCCTGGGCCAGGTGCAGCAGGCGATCCCACCCCTCTTCTCGCTGGCTGCTGCGTTGGCGAGACTCGGCGTGCCGCCGGCCGGCCGAAAGCAAGGCGGCCACGACTTGGGCCATTCTCACTTCTTTTTCTGGGGGAGTCGTTCCGCGGCGGTCAAAAATCGCCCACGCGCAACCCTGAGGTTCTCCCAGCAACCTCAGCGGAAGATAGAGAAATGAGTGAGCGCCGAGCAGCGGGGAGGGCGTGCTCGGCCAGAGCTCGGTGGAAAGCTCGACCCACTGCGGCTGCTGGGCGGCGAACAGCTGGGCCAAGTTCGGGTAGAGAGAGAGCGCGAGTTCCGTGCCCGCCCACTCGCCGGTTGTACCGCCACACCAGCGCAGGGAGCGACTGCGGGCCGGCAAACTCCACAACGTCACCCGGTCGGCGCCCAGCAGCCCCTGCAGCGCTCGTGCTCCGGCGGCCAGGATCTCCGAAACCTCGGCCGTGGTCGCGATGGTTTGCGCGAGCTCGCTGACTTTTTGCGTCAGGGGATCGCGCTCTACACTACTCAACCAAGCCGTCATTGATCGTACGGTTTCGCTCTGCCTCGAAAGCAGCAGCTCGCTCCCCTCTCCGGTTCAGCCTTGCAAGCAGTGCGGTAACCACACCCGCAAGCTCATGTAAGCAACTCCCTGTACGCTTTCTTTCACTCCAACTGTAGTGCAGCCGGAATGCCATTCGCGAAGTGCACAAAACAGACAAGAAATCGACTTCGAGGACACACCCAGGAGGGAAGGCCGTGCCAAAATGAAACCGGCCGGCGGCAGAATCCGGCCGAGCTAGGATTCCAGTTCGTACTCTTTGAGTTTGCGGTACAGCGTGGTCTTGCCGATGCCGAGCATGCGCGCCGCCAACAACTTGTCGCCGCCGAGCTCTTCGATGGCGCGCAGGATCGTGCGCTTTTCGAGCTCGTGCAGGGGCAAGATGCCTTCACGCGGCAGGCCGGAGGAATCGGGAACCGGCGAAGACTGGAGGTTGGAGGGCAAGTCCACGGTGTGGATAATGGGGCCAGAGCCCAACGCCACCGCCCGCTCAATCACGTTTTCCAGCTCGCGGATATTGCCCGGCCAATCGTAGTTCATCAATCGCGCCATGGCTTCTTCCGAAATGCCTTTGACGGGGCGCGCGGCATCGCTGAAGCGCTCGACGAAATGGTTTACGAGCAAGGGAATGTCGGATTTCCGCTCCCGCAGCGGCGGGATCTTGAGCGTGACCACGTTGAGCCGGTAGTAGAGGTCTTTGCGGAACTGACCCTCGCGGATGGCGACATCGATGTCGCGGTTGGTGGCGGCAATCACCCGCACATCAATGGGGATGCGCTGGGTACTCCCCACCGGTTTAATTTCCCGCTCCTGCAGAGCCCGCAGAAGTTTGGCCTGCAGATCGACCGGCAACTCGGCAATTTCGTCCAGGAAGAGCGTCCCGCCGTGGGCCGCCTCCATCAAGCCTTGCTTGGAGCGCAGCGCCCCCGTGAACGCACCTTTGATATAGCCAAACAACTCGCTCTCGATCAGCGTCGGCACGAGTCCCGCACAGTCCACCGGGGAGAAGGGTTTTTCGCGGTTGGGGCCGAGGTAGTGGATGGACCGGGCCACAAGCTCCTTGCCTGTGCCACTCTCGCCGACGATCAACACCGGGTAGCGGCTCTGGCTCACTTTGAGAACCAGCTTGTAAATGCGCTGCAACTTGGGCGATGCGCCCACCATCTCGCCGAACCCCGGCCGCGACCGCACCTGCTCGCGCAAAATCAAGTTCTCCTCGACCAGGGCCAGCCGCTGCATCAGATGCTCGAGCATCACCCGCAACTCATCGGTGTGAAACGGCTTGGGGAGGTAGTCGTAGGCGCCGAGCTTCATCGCCTGCACGGCCGACTCCACCGAACCGTAGCCGGTCATAATGATGACTTCAATATGGGGGTGGTCCGCTTTGATCCGCTCGAGCAGCGACATCCCGCCTACGGCCGGCATGCGCAAATCGGCCAGTACAATGTCCACCTGCTGGTTATCCAATATCTCCAAGGCTTGCTCGGTCGTCTGCGCGGTCAGCACGCGCAGTGCTAGTGACTCGGCCACCGTCTGGCAGACGTCGCAGGTAGCCGGCTCGTCATCGGCCACAAGCAAGACAAAGGGCGTCCCGCCTTCCACGCGCGAGGCTGCCTCTCTCATCTGCCCACTGACCCCCTGCAAGATTTTGTAACTACTAAAGCAGACTCGGTTCCAAAATGGAATAGTGTAACTAACTCACCTGGTTTGTGGCAGTTGGTTTGAGAAAGGAAGCCGGGGGAAGGCGGTGAGGGGCGCATGCGATTCTTCCCATTCTGGAATCAATTCCCATCATGCTACCACAGCCCAATCTGAGCTTGCCACTACTCTCGGCGTGCATGTGGGTGGGCGGCACTTTCTGGCGGGTGCGATGGTGAACGCCGCCGGGTGCTGGTCGGGCCAAGTGGACTGGCGAGCGGCCCATTTTGCACGCACGCATCCGGTGCGCGGACAAACCCTTCGCGTCCAGGCGCAGCATGTCTCTGCCCGCCACGTGCTCCGCTCCTTTTCCGGCTACGTCCTGCCTCGGTCGGGGGGGAACTTCGTTCTGGGCAGCACGCTCGAGGCGTTCAGCCCCTTGCGGTTCTCAAAGGGCTAGCTGGCAGGTAACATCAGAAGGGGACACGTGAGCCAATGGGCCGTCGGCGCTGCTCTGGCTGGCGTCCAGGTCCCGGCAAGGCCGTGGTTTGCCCCGTCCATTCAAACTTGGCCATTTCGGCGTCGAGCGCCAGGTCGCGATTCAGTACAATCTCGAACGTTTGCCCGCGCTGGAGCATCACGTCCCGCCCGCGGGTCAAGAGCACCCAAGCGAGTCCGGCGGCGGCACCCGCCCCCGCACCGATGGCCGTCCCCTTGCCACTGCGGCCGGCAATGGCGCCGATGCCGGCACCGGCGGCGGTGGTGGTTCCCACGGTGGCGATGTCCTCACTCTTGGTGCTGTCGGCCTTGACGCCGCCCTCGGTGCGATCCACTTCCTCGTTTTCAGGCGTGCCGGCGCCGGCCAAGCTGGCGTGAAGCGTGGTGGTGTAGCCGTTGGGCAGGGTCAATTCGTCAAAGCGCACATGCAGTGCGCCGCGGCCCTTGATGCGGCCGGGTCGCTTGACCTCGGTCACCTCGCCCCGGACGAAACTCCCCACGGGGATCAAGATACGGTTGTTCACCACGACCGGGTAGATGGTTTCGCAGTAGATGGCATCGCCGGGCTGGGCGGTCTTGGTGTTGATGGAGTTCTGCAAGACCAGGGCGAGCTGGGTGCCTGCCGGCACCATCACATGCTTTTCCTCCGCAGCTCGCGCCTTGGTGACCTCCGGGTTCTCCTGCGCAGCCAGCGGCCACGCCAGAGCCAATCCCAGCAGCGCACCGAAAAATGCCCACCGCCTTCCGGCTCGCTTACAGGTGTTCATCGTGCCCCTCCTGGCTTTTCCTTGCAGAGGATTATCCCCTCTGGTTAAACCCTCTCCCCACCACAAAGTTCCGTGTCGAGCCGCTAACCGGGCCGATTCCCTCTACTTACCGCACCACCAATTTGGATGCTGCGAAAGCTGACGGCGTAGCTTGACATTAGAGCACAGACGGACATAAAAAGCAGGCTCTCCAAGCCAGGGTTCCGCGGGGGCGGTCTTCACCCTCAGGAGGGCACTGTGGCCACCAAGAAAAGCCGGCCAAGGCGCGTCCGTTTACTGGTCGGCACCCGCAAGGGGGCGTTTGTGTTTTCGAGCGATTTGCGGCGGCGGCGCTGGAG
>JACQTG010000124.1 GCA_016210895.1 Acidobacteriota bacterium | reverse complement strand
TGCGGCCGCTGCTGGAACAAGGCTTGATTCCAGAATCCTTTCTCGGGGTTCCCCTGGAAACGCTACTGGCGGCACTGGCAGCCGATCCGAGTCTGCTCGAAGCGGCCCTGCCGCCGTTCATTCTCTTTGGCGGCGGCGCCACGACCTTTGCCGCCACCTTCCCTGGCGCCACGCTAAACCTGCTCGACCTGGCTAGCGTCACGCACTCGATGCGGCGCGTCAGCCTGCGCGCGCGTGACCAGGAAGAAGCTACGGTATTCATCGGAGAAAGCTTCCCGGTCGTACTGGCCACATTTTCCTCCCTCTTCTTCCCACCAGAAGTGCTGGAACTCATCAAACAGGGCCTGTTTGTGCCCCCCGTACCAGCGGTGCGCTACGAAGAACTGGGGCTGCGGCTGACAGCCGAACCCCACCTCCACCCGGGCGGGGAAATCACGCTCCGCCTCGAGCTCACCGACCGTGGCCTCACTCCGGCGACCCTCAACACAATTCCCATCTTCTCTAATCGTGTCATCGAGCACACTGTCCGCCTGCAAGCCGGCGAAGCGCTGCTGCTTTCCGGGCTGCGGAGTCAAACCGAGGAGGAATCGCGCCGGGGATGGCCGCTGCTGGGCGGCCTGCCGGGGCTCGGACGCCTGTTCAGCCAACAGGAATCGCGCACGACGGAGACTGAATTGATGATTCTGGTGCGGGCACGCACCCTGCGCGGTTCAGCGCTCGACTTGCCCGCACCGCGCGCGGTCTACGTTGGCCCCGAACCGCGCTTCTCGCCCCTGGGGCCGATGCCGACTCCGCCCGAGAGAGCCCCTCGACCCGAGCCACCCCAACCGCAACCCCCGTCCCCGCCTTCACCTCAGCCACCGGCACCGCAACCGCCGCCACCCCACTAACGTGTATGGCGCACGGGCTCGCTGGCTGCGGGCAAGACGACAACCGGCTGGAAGATGCGCGGAACAATCGCCTGGGCAATGCCGATGAGCTTTCGCTCCTGGCTGAAGACACGCAACCGGTAGGGCGCCCATTCCCGGCTGTCCACCGCGTCGACCAACTCCGGCGGTTCGATCTGGGATTCACTCAACTCAATCTTGGCCCCTTGGCGCAGTTTTCGCTCGAGCGGTGCAGCGACGACCGCACGCGGCAAGTCGGGCAGAAGCCGCTCGAGCGGAATCACTACCTGCTCGCGCGCGCCTGACTGGAGCGCGCGTTCAAGTTCTTCCAGCGTCAGGGCCTGCTCGAGGGTGAACTCCCCGGAAGCCGTGCGGCAAATCTCCACCAGATGCGCGCCGGTTCCCAGGCGTTGGCCTAAGTCCTCCGCCAGGGTGCGAATGTAGGTGCCGGCGGCGCATTCGATCTCAAACCGCGCCTGCGAACCCTCGACCTCGAGCAGGTCAAAGCGATAGACGTGCACGTCGATGGGCGCCAGGGTAAACTTCTTCCTCTGGCGCGCCAGTTCATAGGCAGCCACTCCGCCCACCTTCTTGGCCGAATAGGGCGGCGGCACCTGGCGAATCTTTCCCACCAACTGCTGAAAGAACGGCTCGAGCGCGGCCCGGTCAAGGCGGGGCGCGGTATCGGGTCCGCATGGCTGGCCTTCAGCGTCATAAGTATCTGTGGCGAAGCCGAAGCGGATGGTGCCGACGTAGCGCTTACGGCGATTCTGGTAGAAGCGTTGCAGCCGTGTGGCCGCCCCGATGAGGAGCGGAAGTACACCGGTGGCGATGGGATCGAGCGTGCCCAGGTGACCGACCGAGCGGGTCCGGAGCAGCCGGCGCACACGCGCCACCACGTCATGGGAGGTCAAGCCACGGGCTTTGTTGATCACCAAGGCCCCGTGGCTCATGGCTCCTCATTGTCCGTGTCCGGTTTCTGGCGGTGGGTCTGCTCGATCAGTTCTTCGATGCGCGCCCCGTATTCGGCCGAGGTGTCCAGCTCGAACTGCAGGGCCGGCACGTGGCGCATCCGGAGCCGATGCGCCAACTCCCGCCGCACAAACGTGCTCGCCGCTTCCAGGCCGTGGAGGGTTTCCTGCCGCTCGACGGCGCTGCCGAGGACGCTGACATAGACCCAGGCCTGGCGCAGGTCGGGGGAGACACGCACGGCGGTGACGGTAGCAAAGCCGATGCGCGGATCCTTTAAGCCACGCAGAAGCAGGTTGCTGATTTCTTCGCGAATCTGCTCGCCGATGCGCTGCGGCCGGCGTCCCGGAACGGTCATGGGAATGGTTCAATCCGATTCGAAGTAGTCGATGTGGCTTTCCAGGAGGTCACCGCCCAACAGGCGCTCAGATTCGCCGGTCACGGCTTCCAGCACCTGCGCCAGATGGGCGTGGTCGTTGCTGATCGCCACCACGCCCAGGGTGGCGCGCTGCCAGAGCTCCTGGTGGTCGAGCTCGGCCACGGCCACGTTGAAGCGCGCCCGCAGCCGGCTCTTCAACCGTTGCAGCACCTGCCGCTTGTCCTTCAGGGAACGCGCGTGCGTGAGGTGAAGCTCGAGCGTGACCTGCCCTACCGCCATCGCTCTCGGGTCGTGCGTCAGGCTGAAACTTCGCTCGTGACCTTCTCGACCGCGAAGGTTTCGAGGATGTCGCCAACCTTGATATCGGAAAAGTTGCTGACGGCGACGCCGCACTCGTAGCCGGAGCGCACTTCGTTGACGTCGTTCTTAAAGCGCCGCAGCGAGGCGACCTTGCCCTGGTAGATGACGACGTGGTCGCGGATCAAGCGAACGTCGCCGTCGCGCACAATCTTGCCGTCGAGCACATAGCAACCAGCCACGGTGCCCACCTTGGGGATACGGAAGGTTTCGCGGACTTCGGCGCGGCCGACAAACGTTTCCTTGACGACAGGTTCGAGCATCCCGGCGAGCGCACGCCGGATCTCCTCCAGCACATCGTAGATAACGTCGTGCAGGCGGATGTCAACGCCTTCCTGCTGAGCCAGCTCGGCTGCCTTCCGGTCGGGACGCACGTTGAAGCCAATGATGATGGCGCTCGAGGCGGCAGCCAAAAGTACATCGGTTTCGTTGATGCCGCCCACGCCGGAGTGAATGATTTCGACCTTCACTTTCTCCGTGCTCACCTGCTCGAGCTGCGCCGTCAGGGCTTCGACGGAGCCCTGCACGTCCGCTTTGACCACGAGGCGAAGTTCCTTGACCGTGCCGGTGGCGAGCTCCTCCTGCAACTGGTCGAGTGTAACCCGCGTGCTCTGCGCCAGGGCTACTTCACGCTCCTTTTGCTCCCGGTAGCTGGCCATCTGTTTGGCCTTGACCTCATCGCTGACCACCTGGAAGACGTCGCCGGCTTGCGGCAGGCCATCCAAGCCGAGCACCTCGGCAGGGGTGGAGGGGGCAGCGGTCTCGCGCGGGCGGCCGCGGTCGTCGAGCATGGCGCGCACCTTGCCATACACCGCGCCGCAAATGAAGGGATCGCCCACGCGCAGGGTGCCGCTCTGCACGAGCACCGTAGCCATAGGTCCGCGGCCTTTGTCGAGTTTGGCCTCAAGTACGACACCCGTGGCCGGCCGGTCGGGTGCCGCGCGGAGTTCTTGCAGATCGGCCACGAGCAGAATCATCTCCAGGAGCAGGTTGATGTTTGTCTTCTGCTTCGCCGAGACCTCTACCGTAACCGTGTCGCCGCCCCATTCCTCCGGGTTGAGGCCGAGTTTGGCGAGCTGCTTCTTTACCCGGTCGGGATTGGCGCCGGGTATGTCAATTTTGTTGACGGCGACGAGGATGGGAACGCGGGCAGCGCGGGCATGGTCAACGGCTTCGAGCGTCTGCGCCATCACGCCGTCATCGGCTGCCACGACGAGCACCACGAGGTCGGTAACTTTGGCCCCGCGGGCGCGCATGCGCGTGAAAGCCTCGTGGCCGGGAGTGTCGATGAATACAATCCTGCGGCTGTTGACCTCGACCTGGTAGGCACCGATGTGCTGGGTGATACCGCCGGCCTCTTCGGCCACGCGGTTGGTTTCGCGAATGGCATCAAGCAGCAAGGTCTTGCCGTGGTCGACGTGGCCCATCACGGTGACTACGGGAGGGCGTGGCTGGAGTTCGTCGGCGGAGGGCTGCTCCTGGGCCACTTCGCGCAGCGTCTGCTCCTCGAACGTAATCACGATCGCTTCGGCGTTGAATTGACCGGACAACTCCTTGGCCAGCGTGGAGTCGAGCGTCTGGTTGATCGTAGCCAGAATCCCGCGATCAAAGAGTACCTTGATGACATCTTTGACGCGCACCTCGAGTTTTTCCGCCAGTTCCTTGACCGTGATCCCCTCGGTGATGGTGATCTCCAACGGTTCTGTGCGGACAGGAACCACGGGAGCTGTAGGAGCAATCGGCTTGCGTTCGACTGCCTCGGGCTTCGCCCGTGCCCGTACGGGATGGGTCAGCTTCCGCTCGCCTTCTTCGAAGCGTTTCTCCAAGTGCGTCTTGGCGGGACGCCGTGGCGTCGGCTTGGGCTGGTAGATGGGTTGGCCAGGCGTGGGAACCACGGGCCCCGGTCGAGCCAGCACTCCACGGGGGGAGAGGCGGGGTCGCGCCGGAGGCTCCCCCGGCCGCACCGCTGGCGCACGCCTCGGCTCTGCCGGTCGGGCACTCGCCGCCGTCGCCGTCGGTCGGGTCGGCGAAGGAGTGGGTGCGGGCGCTCGCGGGGGTGGCGCGGGAACTGGCTCGGCTGCCTTGGCTTCGGCCGCACGGCGCGCTTCCGCTTCAGCCGCTGCCCGCGCGCGCGCCGCTCGCTCGGCTGCCTCTTTTTCGGCTGCGACACGCACCTGTTCAGCGGCGGCCGCCGCCTGCGCGGCGGCTTCCTCGGCGCGAAAGTGCGCGCGCACCTTGTCAGCCAAATCGTTGTCGATTGAACTCGAGTGGGTCTTCTTCTCGGTGGTACCGATCTCAGTCAGGTAGTCGAGGATGCCTTTGCTCTTGACTTCGAGTTCGCGGGCGAGTTCGTTGATGCGAATCTGATCCATACGCTGTGAACTCTATTCTAGCGTGTCCTCAGCCTTGTCCGCTGGCACTTCCGCCGGGGCTGCTGCCTCGGCACCCTCCGGGGCTGCCTCGACCGGCGCCGGTGTTTGGGCCTCTCCTGTGGGTGGCGTCGCGGCGGTTTCCGGCTCAAAATATGATTTCACCGCAGCGGCAATCTTCTGCACCATCTTCTCGCCGATGCCGGGAATCTCCATCAACTGCTCCGGGGTCATCGCCGCCAGTTCCTCAATCGTGCTGATGCCGCGCTCGGAAATCTTTTCCTTCGTCTTATCGCCCACCCCAGCGAGTTCCGCCAGTGGCGTCCCCGCCGCCGGGAGCGCGCCGCTGATCTGGGCCTCGATTTCCTGCCGCTTTTCTTCCTCACTCTTGATGTCAATGTGCCAGTCAATGAGCTTCGAGGCCAGGCGGACGTTCTGGCCTTTCTTGCCGATGGCGAGCGAGAGCTGGCTATCTTCGACCACGACCTCAAGCCTCTTTTCAGTCGGGTCGAGGATGCAAACGCGGGACACCTTGGCCGGGCTGAGCGCGTTGGTCGCGAAGCTGACGGTGTCTTCGGCGTATTCGATGATGTCGATTTTCTCGCCTCGCAGCTCGCGGATGATGGACTGCACACGCATCCCGCGCATGCCCACGCAGGCCCCAACCGGGTCCACGTCCTTGTCCCTGGACTGGACAGCGATCTTCGTGCGCTCGCCGGCCTCGCGCGCGATGGCCTTGATGCTGACTGTACCGTCGTAAATCTCCGGCACTTCCATTTCGAACAACCGCTGCACGAGCATCGGGTCGGCACGCGAGACAATCACCTGCGGGCCCTTGGCCGCGCGGTCCACATCCCTGATGACCACGCGGATGCGCTCGCCGACGTGGTAGATTTCCAGGCGCGACTGCTCGCGCCGCGGGAGCCGGCCTTCCGTGCGCCCCAGATCGACGATGTATTCCGGCCCATCGACGTGCTTGATGGTGGTGTTGACCAATTCGCCCACACGCCCGCTGAACTGACCGTAGACAATCTCGCGCTCAGCTTCGCGCACTTTTTGAAAGATGACCTGCTTGGCCGTTTGGGCAGCGACGCGCCCCAAGCTCTCGGTGGCCTTGGGAAAGCGGAGCTGCGAGCCGATCGCGGCTTTCGGGTCGTGCCGCCGGGCCTCCGGCAGGCTGATTTCCTTGTTCGCGTCAGTGACCTGCTCAACCACCGTGCGCACGGCGAAGACGTTCACCGTTCCTGTTTCCCGGTCGAACTCGGCCTGGAGGTCCTCCTCGGTGCGATAGTACTTGCGTGTGGCCACCAGCATTGCGTCCTCGAGGGCAGCGACAACAATTTCCGGGTCAATACCCTTTTCGCGGCTGAGCTGCTCGATTGTCTGGGCCAAGAGACTTGTGCTCATGCGTGCTGTTTCCACTCAAAGACGAGATTGGTCTGGGCGATCTCGGCGTAAGGAATCGTCACTTCTTGTCCGTCCACCTCGAGGCGGACGAGTCCCTCGGCATAGCCCACCAGGCGTCCTTCGAGGTTCTTTCGGCCCAGCGTAGCCGAGCGGTGCTTGAGTCGAACTTTGACGCGTCGGCCGGAAAAGCGCTCATAGTCAGCGGGCCGGTAGAGCTTGCGGTCAAGCCCGGGCGAAGCCACTTCGAGCACATAGTGATACGGAATCAAGTCCTCCACATCGAGGATGGTGCCCACCTGCTGACTGACCACCTCGCAGTCGCGATGGCTCACACCGCCTTCCGGGCGATCGATAAAAATGCGAAGCACACGGTGGCGGCCCGAGCCGTGCCATTCCACCGTCACCAGCTCCAAGCCTTCTGAGCCGGCCACACGTTCTGCGATTTCGCGGATGCGTTCAAGTTCCACCACTTCCGCCAACAAAAAAGTGGGCTCGCGCCCACTCGGGTCGTCCGACCGTCCACAACCAGTCTAGTCCACCGCCCACAGGCTTGGCAAGAACAAATCCTGCCAGCTGCGCGTGACCGAGAACACGCGCTCATCGCACTGCCCACGTTCAACCAGTTGAGCGCCGCGTGGACCTAGCGCGGCGGCTGAGGAGGAGGCTGCTGCTGGGCGCTGGGTTGGGCCGGGCGCGGGGCAGGTTTCGCCGGGCCGGAGGAGGCGGCCGGCGCCGCGGCCACGGGGTGGAGCTGGTCGTAGAGTTGGATCACGTCCTGTGTGATCTCCACTGCCGGGGCGGCGTAGATCACGGGGCTGGGATTGGTAGAGGAATTGATGATGACGGCGAAGCCCTTTTCCCGGGCGTACTGATCGATCACGCGCTGCATCTTGCCCCAGATTTTGCCGATGTGGTCGTTCTGGGCAATCTGGAAGTCGGCCTGGATGTCTTCCTGCAGGCGCGTGGCCTGGCGGCGCTTCTGCTCGACTTGGCGCGCGAGTTGCAGCCGCGCATCATCGCTCAGCGTGCGCTCCTGCCGGCGCAATTGGTTTTCGATCTCCTGTATCTCCTGGGCGAGCTTCTGCAACTCGCTATTGCGCGGCCCAAACTGGGCCTGCAAGTCTTCCGTGGCTTTTTGACCTTCCTGGGTGCGCTCGATGGCCTCCTGGACATCCAAGACACCCACCCTGAGACCCGGGGCTGGTGTGGTCGCGGGCTGAGCGGCCGGCACATTTTGCATCTGCTGAGCCACGAGCGGGAGGCTCACCAACCCCAGCACCAGCAAACTGATCAAGCGATAAGAAACTCGCATCGAACTTTCTCCTTCGTTCAACGAACCTAAGATACCGTGGCAATTATGGTATGACGCGCCGAGCGGGTCAACGGTTTTCCCGCCTAGAAGGTGCGGCTGACGGTGAAGCGGAAGCTGCGCAGCGGCTCAATCAGGCTGAAGGTGCGCGGCGGAAAGAGCTGGCCAAGCTGCGGCTGGATCTGGCTGTCAAAGACGCCTGGCGGGAGCGGGAAGCCCGGGATCTCGGCAAAACTGGCCGCAGGAACGGTGAATCGTGTGCGCAGCCGGTGCAGGTTGTAGGCCCAATAGAAGCGGAAGGGGGCGTTGACGATGGGCAAGTTGATGACGAATTCGAGTCCGGTAGAGGTACGAATCTGGTCGTTCGTCCGGGGCACGAGTTCGAGTTCGGTGGGGAGCTGGACGCCGGGAAAGAGCGTACGCAACTCGTCCAAGCCGGCATCCTGCAAGCGCAACTCCGACCGGCGGAGCACGGTGGTGATCCCGGTATCGAAAAAGAGGGCCAAGCTGACGGGGCCAGCCACCGGGATGCGATATTCGAAGTTGGCCACCGCCTGCGCGTCGCCGCCGGGGAAGATGATGGTGTTGGAAAGGACGTTGATGCTCCCGAGGCGCACGGTGGGATTGCCCTGCGGGTCGAGTTGGGTAGGGTCCAGGTACACAACCGGCAAGGTGCTCTGCACGGGGATAAAGGCCATGGGACTGACGGCGCGGATGTCAAACCCGCGGATATTGTCTTCGCCGCCGAGATAGAAGCGGTTGAAGGGAGGCGCCACCTTGCTCCCAAAACCCGTCAGAAACCCGGTCAGGAAGCGGAAGGCCAGGGTGTGGCGGTTGCGGCTGATCCAATGGTCGGGATGGAAGTGCTTGAACTCGACCAGGGGCTGCCACATGTTGACGTTGCCGCCCAGCGGGCCACCTTGAATGGTGCTGCTCAGAAAGAGGCTGGTGCCGCCAGTGGGCTCGAAGGGGTGGTTGACGGTGTTGTAGAAGAGGGTGGGGGTGACGCGGCTGATGCGAATGCCTTCCAGCGAATTCGTCGTGCCGGCCAGGCCGCGGAAGCTGAGGCGTTCAAAGAGATTGCGGCAACCGTCGCTGAAGCAGGCGAGGTCGGAGGTCTCAAAGCTGTAGCTCACGCCCAGCCGGGTAAACGACCAGCGGCGCAGGGGATAGCTGGCGAAGGTGGTGAAGCCGACGGTGTTCTGGTTGAAGTTCAGCAACTGGTTCTGCACCGTGGGGCTGACGTCGATGCGGCGGCCGGAGAGAATGGCGACTTCGCGGGCCTGGTCAAACTCGAACTTGCGGACAAAGAAGGTGAAGCCGGTGGAGATGGGCCGGTCGTAGAAGTAGGGCTCGGTGAAGCCGAAGAGGAAGTTCTGGGTGCGGTCGCCGTAATCGACGGAAAAGGTCAGGGTCTCGCCCAGGCCGAGGAAGTTGTTGGTTTGATAGTTCAGGCCGACAAAGCTGCCTACGAGGCCGCTGACGCCTCCGGTCAGGCCGATGCTGTTGCGGCCGCGTTCCTTCACTTTCAGGGTCAAATCAACCGTACCGGCGGCAGCGTTTTGCTCGACCTCGGCGTTTTCGGGCTTGAGCTCCTCGAAATAGCCCAACTGATTCAGGCGGAGCACGCTCAACTCCCAGAGGCGGGAGTTGAAGACGGTGCCTTCATCGAGCATGATTTCGCGGCGAATGACTTTATCGCGGGTGGTGGTGTTGCCGACGAATTCGATGCGGCGGACGAAAAACTGCTTACCGGGATCGATGTCGAGGCTGAGGTCGATGATGCGCTGGTCATCGTCGATAGTGGTTTCGGGGATGGTGGTGGCGTTGATGAAGCCGACGCTCGAATAGAGCTTGCGATAATCCTCCAGGCTCTTGCGAATCTTGGTGACGTTGAAGAGGTCGCCCTTCTGCAGGGGAAAGATGGTCTCCAGGAATTCGGTGCGGAAGAACAGGTCTTTGTCGTCGCCCGTCGCGCTTTCCACTTTCAACTCGCCCATACGGAAGCGCCTGCCCTCTTCGACCGTGATGTCGATGTCAATCCGTTTGCCCTTGCCGCCCAGCAAGGGCAGGAAGGGTTCGGTGTCGCGGGTACGGGTGCGGGGCTCGTGGACGACGGCGCGGAAGTAGCCGTGCTCCTGGTAGAGCTCGCGCACGCGCTCGAGGTCTTCGAACATCTTGGGTTCGTTGAACGTCTTGCCGTGGGAAAAGAGTGGCAGCGGAACGCTGGAATGGATATTCAACGGCATTTTCAGGTGCCACGCCATCAGTGGGATCAACCCCCAGGGGCGCGAAGCTTTCATCGTCCGCGTGAGCTGGCGGTCGCCAAAGACCTGGTTGCCGCGAAAGTTGATGCGACCCACTTTGACCTTGGGGCCCTCGTCCACCACGAAGGTCAGAATGACGGCATTGGGCGGGATGCGGCGGATTTCATGGCCTACATTAGCGAAGTGACGTCCGCGGGAGGCCAGCAGCGCCCCCAGCACGAGCTCGGCGCGGCGGATGCGGGTCGGGTCGTACTGGCTCTCAACCGTCAGGCCGACTTTGGCGTTGCGAAATGCCTCCAGGATTTCCGACTCGGTGGCTGACTTCACCCCGTCGTAGTCAATGCGGCGAATCAAGGGCCGTTCGGTCACTTCAAAGACGACAATCTTGTTGCCTTCCTCCGTGTCTTCCACCAAGAGCTTAACGTCGTCGAAAAAGCCGGTGTTCCAGATCGCCTGGAAGTCGCGCCGGAGGAGGTCGGGGTTATAGGGGTCGCCCCGTTTGGTGAAGATGCGGGCATTCATGGTGTCGCGCGGAATGCGCCGCAACCCTTCCCAACGAATGTCATCAATCCGCGCCGCTTGTGCCCAGAGCCACGAGGCGCCGAAAAGGAAGACGACCAGTAGGAGGCAGGCCGTGCGCACAGGGTGAGAAGAGAATTGCGGAAGCTGGAGGCGGGTTCGGACGTGCCCTCGCATCAACGCTGACCGCTCTGTGTGTCCCCTTCGCGTGCCCCGCGGGAAGGCCCCTCAGGGTATCATCATCCGCCTAGGTTGTTCTGATGGCGTGGCGACCCGTAGTGTTGCACCCCAACCCGGACGAGCCCGCCTAGAGCACCGCTGTTGGTTCCAGTACCGGGCGAAAACTTAACCCGTCGTCTCCCACCACCACTTCCAGTGTCGCCGGAGGTTGAATCTGGCCAGAAATCAGCCCTTCAGAAAGCGGGTCCTCGATGTATTTCTGCAACGCGCGTCGGAGTGGACGGGCGCCGTAGCTGCGGTCGGTGCAGGTTTTCTCTAGCACCCACTGGCGCGCCTCTGCCGTCATCGCGATCGTCACCCCGCGGTGCTGGACGGTCTGGTTGATCTGCCCCACAAGCAGGTCAATGATCTGGTGCAGGTCGCCGTCCGTGAGCGCGTGGAAGATGATGACTTCGTCCAAGCGGTTCAGGAACTCAGGGTTGAAAATGCGCTTGACCTCGCCCATCACCATCTCCTCGAGCTTCTGCTGCGTCATCTCCTCACTCGGGGCGGTGAAGCCGACGGTGGCACGGCGCTGGAGAAAGCGCGCACCGATGTTTGAGGTCATGATCACGATGGTGTTCTTGAAGTCGACGGTGTTGCCCAAGCCATCGGTCAGATGGCCGTCTTCGAAGACCTGCAGCAGAATGTTGAAAATATCCGGGTGGGCCTTCTCAATCTCGTCCAGGAGAATCACGGCGTAGGGCGAGCGACGGACGCGCTCGGTCAACTGGCCGCCTTCCTCGTAGCCGACGTAGCCGGGCGGCGACCCGATGAGCTTGGAGACGGCGTGCTTCTCCATGTACTCCGACATATCGAAGCGCATGAGTGACTTTTCGCTGCCGAACAAGAACGCGGCCAGACTCCGCGCCACCTCGGTCTTACCGACCCCAGTCGGCCCGAGGAAGAGGAAGGAGCCGACGGGGCGTCCCGGCGCCTTCAAGCCCGCGCGACTGCGGCGGATGGCGCGGGCGAGCGCCGTGATGGCTTTGTCCTGGCTGATGATGCCCTTGTGAAGTTCCTCCTCGATGCGCATCAGCTTCTGCATCTCTTCTTCCTTGATCGAGCTGATGGGGATGCCCGTCCAGCGCGAAACCACTTCCTCAATGTCCTCGCGGGTGACAGTGGCGCTGATCGACTCATCCAGGTTGAAGCGCTCGCGCAACTGGCGCAGCTTTTCCCGTTCCTTGCGCTCCTCGTCGCTGTAGAAGCGAGCCTTTTCAAACTCGTGGTTCTGGATGGCCGACTCCATGCGGTGGGTGATGAATTTTATCCGCTTCTGGATTTCCGCCACTTCCTCCGGCAAGGAACTCTGGCGGAGTTTGACGCGCGCGCCGGACTCATCTACCAGGTCAATGGCCTTGTCCGGGAGGTAGCGGTCGGGGATGTAGCGAGCTGAGTGGAAGACGGCGTATCGGATGGCATCGTCGGTGTAGCTGACGGCGTGGAATTTCTCGTAGCGCTCCTTGACGCCTTCGAGAACGTCAACGGCTTCCTCTTCGGTCGGGGGCAGAACCTTGACCGCCTGGAAGCGGCGCTCCAGTGAGCGGTCGCGCTCGATGGACTTGCGATACTCGGCCGGGGTGGTGGCGCCGATGCACTGGATTTCGCCGCGCGAGAGCGCCGGCTTGAGGATGTTGGCCGCATCCAGCGAGCCTTCGGCCGAGCCCGCCCCAACTAGGGTGTGCAACTCATCGATGAATATAATTG
>JACQTG010000113.1 GCA_016210895.1 Acidobacteriota bacterium | reverse complement strand
GTCTCGCTGCAGGTGGGGTCGGGATCGCGCGTCAACAGGACCAGAATTTCCAGGAGCTCGTCGGCCGCGACCGGCATCGTGCCGCGTGAGGCAGCCCGCTTGATGGCGGCCGGCGCCTTACCTTTGCGAAAGGTTTCGAGGAGCTTCTGTTCCTGGAGTTCCGCCATCGCAGCTAGGGACGCGCTGTCGCTAGGTCCTTGCGGGAGAGCGAGATGGTTTTTATTTCTCCTGGATTCCCGAGTGGAGCCAGCGTTTCCCCGTTCAGGGTGAGAACCAGCGCGCTGGCATTGCCCGTGCGCACGTCCAGGTGACTGTCGGCCCGAAACACGCGCGTTTCGCGCGGCTTCATCATGCCTTCATACAGTATCCGACCGTCAGCCGAAATGCTCACCCAAGCGTCCTCGATACTGAAGACCTGGAGCTGGAGGTCAATCAGGGTTTCTTCCGCCTGGACCGTTGGCGGCTGGTTTGACGGCGCGGGTTTGGTGAGAGAGGCGTTCGCGGTGGGTACAATCGGGGTGGAGGTGGCTGCAGCTGCCTGTGAAGCTGGCTCGGGAGCTTTTGCTTTGGGAAAGAACAGCGCCGGCAAGGTCTCCGCCGCCCGACGCGCGCGCACACTATGGACGGCGAACAAGCCCGCCCCAAACAGAACCAGCAGGAGCACAAAGCCGGTCCAACTCTGGCGCGGCGTTCGCGCCGCCGGCGGAGCCGGCGCGTAGCGGGCCAGGATTTCCGGTTCCTCGCGGGCGGCGTGGACAAACGCCCCCACCCACTCGCGCTCGTCCAGGCCCAGGTAGCGGGCCACCGAACGCACAAACCCGCGATTGAAGACTCCCCCGGGCAGGCGGTCGAACTGGTCATTCTCGAGCGCCGTCAGGTAGCGTACACTGACCTTCGTGGCCTCCGCCAGCTCGGCTAGCGTGACCCCGCGTAACTCCCTTTCACGCCTCAGGTTTTCGCCGAAGGAAGCCATCCCGGACGCTCTCCCGGAAGGGTTGACTTATCCTGATGATAGGGCGGGGTTTTCGCAGGTGTCAAATGTTTTATTGTTTGGCCGTGCGCGCGCAAGTATAATAGCCGACGATACGTTGACGTTCACGTCTGGCCGCAGAAGCAACGCACACCCGGACTTGATGCCGTCGCGCAAACCTAAGAACCGACAGGGGAAACGCGCGGGGAACAAACCCGCTGTGGCCTCCCCTTCCGGCTTCGTAGTTGACGCCGTCACCGAAATGCGCAAGAAGTTGGAGGAGTTCTCTGTCTTCCACGACATCGCCAAGGCCCTGACCTCCACCCTGCAGGTCGACCAGGTGCTGAAGACGATTATGGAAAAAATCCAGGAGTTTCTGCACCCGGACACCTGGTCGCTGCTGCTCGTGGATGAGAAGACGAACGAGCTGTACTTCCAGATTGCCACCGGCGAGGGTGCAGCCAAGTTGAAGGACGTGCGCCTCAAGATGGGGGAGGGAATCGCGGGCTGGGTGGCGCAAACGGGCCAGGCGGCGATCGTGCCCGACGTGAGCAAAGATTCGCGCTTTTTCTCCGGGATCGACAAGAAAACGGAAATGCGCACCCGGTCGATCGTCTGCGTGCCCATCCGGAGCAAGGACCGGATCCTGGGCGTGATCGAGTTGATCAACTACGTGGGCCAGCGACCGTTCGATGAGTCGGACTTGCTGCTCTTGCAGGCCATGGCCGACTATGCCGCCATTGCGCTGGAAAACGCCCTGCACGTGCAGCATATCCACGAGTTGACGATCACCGACGACGTCACCGCCCTCTACAACGTGCGCCACCTCAATTTCGTCCTCGACACGGAGATCTACCGCTCGAATCGCTACAGCTACAAGTTCTCGCTCGTCTTCATCGATCTGGATCACTTCAAGGGCGTCAACGACACCTACGGGCACCTGATCGGCAGCAAGCTCTTGCGCGAATTGGCCGACCTGCTGCGCGGCAGTCTGCGCTTGATCGACTATGCCTTTCGGTACGGCGGGGATGAGTTTGTCGTGCTCCTGCCCCAAACGGACAAGGAGAGCGCCTACACGGTTGCGCGACGCCTCCGGGAGCGGCTGAACGCGCACGAATTTCTGAGCGATGAGGGATTGAACCTGCAATTGACCGCCAGCATCGGCATCGCCACTTATCCGATCGACGCCAAAACGAAAGCCGACTTGATCCGGCTGGCCGACGAGGCCATGTACCTGGTCAAGAACACCACCCGCAACAACATCGCCGCCGCCAACGCCGGCGTATTGCAGTAGCCACCTACCCACTACCTCTGTCGTACCGGCTTGACCCGCTCCTGGAACCGTGCTAGCGTTGCGCGCACTTGAGCGGCCGACCGGTGCGCTCGGCGGGGGATGTAGCGGGCGATGGCCTACGAAGCCCTGGGAATGATCGAAACGCGAGGCTTGGTGGCCTCGATTGAAGCCGCCGACGCCATGGTCAAGGCGGCCAATGTCGTTCTTATCGGCAAGGAATACATCGGCGCAGGCTACGTAACCGTGATGGTGCGGGGAGACGTAGGCGCGGTGAAGGCCGCTACCGATGCGGGCGCGGCTGCCGCGCGGCGCGTCGGCGAACTGGTCAGCGTTCATGTGATTCCGCGGCCGCACGCCGAGGTGGAAACAATTCTTCCCAGAGGCGGCCAGCCTCCGGCAGCGCGCAGGGGTGACTGAAACGCTTCGGCTCCGACGAGAGCCTCCCGGCCAAGCCCACGGTGGGGAGTCTCTTTCGGAGCCTTAACTTTTTCGCGAGGGTGGGACGATGGTGCGTGACGCCGACTTGCAATCGCTCCAGGAAGTACGCGACCTGATTGACCGTGCCGCGCAGGCACAGCAGAAGTTCGCTACTTTCTCGCAGGCCCAGGTCGATGCCGTGCTTGACGCCATTGCCGCGGCGGCCACGGCGGCAGCCGAGGAGTTGGCCCGGGTGGCGGTCGAGGAGACCGGCTTCGGCAACGTCAAGGACAAGGTCACCAAAAATCTCTTTTCCTCGCAGGATGTCTATCGGGCCATCCGCTCGATGAAAACCGTGGGCATCCTGCGCGAGGACCGCGAGAACCGCGTTTTGGAAGTGGCCGAGCCGGTCGGCCTGGTCGCCGCCATCATTCCCTCGACGAATCCGACCTCGACGGCCATCTACAAGACTCTTATCTCCCTCAAGGGGCGCAACGCCGTCATCCTGAGTCCCCATCCGTCGGCCCGCCGCTGCATCTGCGCGACCTCGGACATCATGTACCGCGCGGCACTCAAAGTCGGGGCGCCCGAAGGCATCATCGGCTGTATGACACAGATCACCATGGCGGCCACGCAGGAGTTGATGCGCCACCGCCGCGTGGGCGTGATTCTGGCCACCGGCGGCACGGGCCTGGTACGCGCCGCCTACAGCTCCGGCAAGCCCGCCTTCGGCGTCGGCCCCGGCAACGTGCCCGTGTTCATTGAGCGGACGGCCAATGTCCAAAAGGCGGTGGCCGATACCCTCACGGGGAAGTGCTTCGACAACGGAACCCTCTGTTCGGCGGAGCAGGCCATCCTGGCCGAAGCGTCGGTGCGGGAGGCGGTGCTGGCCGAGTTGCGCGCCCAGGGCGCCTATTTCTTGAACCCGCAAGAAATCGAGACTCTGGGACGCCTCGTCATCCGGCCGGACACTTTTACCGTGAATCCAAAAATCGTGGGTCGGGCAGCCACGGTCATCGCCGAGATGGCGGGCATTCGCGTGCCGCCGACCACGCGCGTGCTCGTGGCTCCACTGACCGGGGTGGGCCGCGAGCACCCACTCTCGGCCGAGAAGCTCTCGCCGATTCTCGCCTTTTACACTGTGGCCAACTGGGAGGAGGCGGCGAAGTTGGCGACGCAACTCTTGCAGTTTGGTGGCCTCGGCCACACCGCCGTGATTCATTCCAACAATGAAGCCGTGGTCCGCGAGTTTGGCCAGCGCATCCCCGCCTATCGGGTGGTGGTGAACACGCCCGCACCGCATGGTTCCATCGGCCATTCGACCCGGCTGTTTCCTGCGATGACGCTGGGGTGCGGCGCCGCGGGCGGGAACATCACTTCGGACAACATTTCGCCACTGCACCTGATCAACCTCAAGCGCATTGCCTGGGAGACACGACCCGTAACACATGCGACCGAGCGTGTGGCCGCGGCGCCTCGGGCTGCAGAACCCGCGCCGGCTGTTGCGGCCCGGCCAACGCAACCGGTTGCAGCAGGAGCAACCCCGCCGCGCGCCACCATTGCCCGCGTGGTCGAGCGGTTCCTCTCCCAGAAGGGTGTGCCCCAGGCGCCCGTGAGCCCGGCACCAGTCGTGCAGGCCACGCCGGCCACTCCCGCGCTGTCGCGCCCGGTGGCCGAATTCGTCAGCGAGAGCGATGTGCGGGCGGCGCTCCTGCGGCAGGAAAAAATCTGGATTTCTCCACGGACGATTCTGACACCCTCGGCGCGAGACCTGGGCTTCGAACGCAACGTCTTTGTCGAAACCTCGGCCAGCGCCGGCGTTCTGGCTGGGCGCGGCGAGTAGAGCCACTCGGCTGTTGCCCGCCTGCGTCCTAGCTGCCTATACTGCTTCTGAGGCAGAGAGGGATGCGCCGGCCGCCGATTGAAAAGCTCCGCCGCCTGACGCTCGCTGTTGCCCTTATTGTCCTGCTCGCTACCGCGGCCGCGTACTCGATCCGCGCCTGGCGCGCCTACCAAGCCCGGAAAGGTGTGCGGGCGGTGGCGGGCGACATCCGCCAGCAAGCGCACGGATTCACCTTTTCCCGCTCGGAAGCCGGCCAGACCCTGTTTGTCATTGAGGCTTCCCGCACAATCGAACGGCAGGCGCAGAAAACGATTCTCGAAGAGGTCTCGGTCATCGTCTACGGAGCCAATGGCAATCGGGCCGATGAGATTCGCACCGGGCGCTGTGAATACGATGCCTCGGCGGCAGAGCAAATTGTTTGCCCCGACCCGGTGACCTTTGACTTGGCGGCCTCAGTCTCCCCCCGGTCCCGCGAGACCACAGACCACCGGCTGCGCATTGAGACGTCGCGCGTCCGCTTCGACCAAGCCACAGGTGTCGCACGTACGCCGGAGCGGGTAACGTTTGAGTTTCCCGGCGGCCACGGTCAGGGTGTGGGTTTGCGCTACCAGCCCGGGCAGCCCGCGGTCGTCCTCGAACGAGAGGTTGAGATTGTTCTCCCCCGCGAGGGAGAGCCGCCGCTCCGCGTGCGCGGTCGTCAACTCGCCTACAACAGCCAGCAACGCCTCCTGCAGTTGCAGCCACCTCTGTCCATCGCACTCGGTGACCGACAACTGGTTGCCGAAGCGCTCACGCTCGCGCTGAACTCCACCTATCAAGTCGAGCGCGTGGAGGCGGGCGGCGGCCTGACCGCACAGGCGCGCTCCGGCGAGGCTTCCTCGACCCTACGCGCTGAGCACGCGACGGCGGAGTTCACCCCCGCCGGCGGGCTCACGCGCGTGCGTGCGCACGGTCAGGTGGAGCTCGTGCGGGAGGGCGGGAGCCGGGAAATACTGTCCTGCCGGCAGGTACAGATTCATTTCCACGAGAAGGACGGCTGGGTGGAACGTGTGTTGGTGGAGGGAGATGCCCGGCTGCGATCATTTCTCCCACAGGAGACGCGTGAGCTGGCGGCCGAGAAAATAGAGTTGTCGCTCCATCCCGGAGGGAGTGCCGCCGAGCGTGTGGTGACCCATTCGCGCGGAGTGCTGGCGACCACGCTGGCCGATGGCGAACGACGCCAGATTGAAGCCGAGCAGATTGAGCTCGGCTTTGACGAAAATAATCGTCTGACAACGTTAGCCGCGCGCGGCCAGGTGGAGAGCAGTTGGCAGGTCCCCGGACAGCCCATCCGACGCACCACCAGTGAAGAACTGCGGGCTGAATTCACTGCCGCGGGCGCGTTGGCGTGGGCCGAGCAGTGGGGTGAGTTTCGTTATCGCGAAGAGACACGCCAGGCCACGGCCGGACGCGCCCGGTACGAAGCCGAGCGCGGTGTTTTTCTGCTGACGCAGCAGCCCACGCTTTGGGACGACCGGCTGCGCCTCACCGCCCAGCGGGTTGCGCTCAATCAACGCGATGCGGGCATCGCTGCCACCGGCGACGTGCGCACGACCTATGCCGGCCGCGCGGCGACACGCCTGCTGGGTTCGGCCCTGCCGGTTCACTTGACGGCTCAGGAAATGCACGGTGAGCGTAACCTGCCGGGAAGCCCCGGCTGGGCCCGCTACAGCGGACAGGCCCGGCTCTGGCAGGGCGACAACCGCCTGGAAGCCGATACGATTGAATTGGGAGACTCTCCGGCGTCAGTCCTGGCATACGGAGACGTGAAGAGCTTCCTCGTGCAGAGCTCTTCGGGCAAGAGTTCCGAAATGCGTCTGCTGCGGGTGGCGAGCCCGCGGTTTGCGTATTCAGAGCCGGACCGCCGTGGCCTGTTCACGGGAGGTGTCCGCGGCGAGGGCGTTCTTGGCTCCTGGCACACGGAGCAGCTGGAAGTTTTTCTCTCCCCCGACACAAGGGGTGGTAGCGCGGCGGTAGACCGGGCCCGCGCGAGTGGTGGCGTGGTGATCGAGCAGGCTGGCCGCCGCGCCCAGGCGGAAAACGCCGAATACGAGGCGGTCGCGCAGACCATCGTGCTCTGGGGCGGCGAGCCGGAACTCGCTGACGCGCAGTATGGCACCACGCGTGGGGCTCGATTGACTTTCCGGTTAGCGGATGATACGATTTTGATCGAGTCGGGGGCAGGTTCGCGAGTCGTCACACGTCGCACGTGGGCACACTGACGAATGCTCAAGTTGACCGGCATCGAACTGAACAAATCTTTTCGGGGCCGCAGCGTCGTTGATGACGTCAGCTTTGAGGTTGCGCAGGGCGAAGTCGTAGGGTTGCTGGGCCCGAATGGGGCCGGAAAGACCACCACCTTCCATCTCGTTGTAGGGCTGTTGAGTCCCGACTCGGGACGCGTACTTCTGAACGGGACTAATCTGACGCCCTTTCCCATGTATTTGCGGGCTCGCTACGGAGTCGGCTACCTCCCGCAGGAGCCTTCGGTGTTTCGCAAGTTGACCGTAGAGGAGAATATCCTGGCGGTGCTGGAGACGCAGCCGCTGACCCCCGCGCACCGCCGCGAACGCTTGGAGGAGCTCCTGGATGGGATGGGATTGATCCACGTCCGCCACAACCGCGCGTACACGCTGTCCGGGGGTGAACGGCGCCGAGTCGAGATCGCGCGCACGCTCGTTATTTCTCCGTCTTTCATCCTGCTCGATGAGCCCTTTTCGGGCATCGACCCCATCACCGTGCTCGACATCCAGAAAACCATTCGCGACCTGTGCGCCCGCGGCATCGGAGTGCTGGTCACCGACCATAATGTGCGCGAGACCCTGCGCGTCACGGACCGCGCCTACATCATGCACAACGGGAAGATCTTTCGCAGTGGCAGCCCCGCGCACCTCGGCAGTGACCCCGAGGTGCGGCGCATTTACCTCGGGGAACAGTTCCAGCTACACTAACGGGTACAGGCGATGAGCTGGCTGGAGCCCAAACTTTACCTCAAGGTCGCGCAGAAACAAATCCTCACCCCTGGCCTGGTACAAATGGTCAGCCTGCTCCAGCTCAACCGGCTGGAGTTGAAGGAGATGATCGAGCAGGAGTTGATGCAGAACCCGGTACTGGAGGAAGTGAGCGAAGATGGGCTCCCGCGGGACGAGGATGCTGGCGGGGAAGCGGCTTCGGCGAGCGAGAGCGAAACACCGGTGGACGAGGTGAGCGATCCGTTCGAAGAGTTCGACATCCAGGCGCTGTTTGAAGAGTATGCCGATGCCACCGACCGGAACCGGGAAGTGGAAACCGTCGAGCGGCCTTCGTTTGAGAACATCCTCTCCCGGCCGGGAAGTCTCGTCGATCACCTGGAGTGGCAGCTGAGTTTGACGGTGGTCGTTGAGCCGGTCAGGGAGGCGGCGCGTTCCATCATCGGCAACTTGAACGAAGATGGCTACCTGACCGCCACCCTGGAAGAAATCGCCAGCAGCGGAAACCACGAGCTGGCGCAGGTGGAAGAAGCCCTCAAGCTCGTGCAGGAGTTTGACCCGCTCGGCGTGGCCGCGCGCGATGTCCGCGAATGCCTCCTGCTGCAGCTGCAGGCGCTCGAGCCAGAAAACACGCTGGCACGGCAGATTGTCAGCGACTTTCTCAAACAGGTGCAGAACAAGCAATACCGCGAGATTGCCCGGGCGCTGAATCGCCCCTTGCCGGCGGTACTGGCGGCCATCGAAGTCATCCGGGGGCTCGACCCGCGCCCCGGGCAGCGCTACAACCAGAGCCAGCCGCGGCTGGTCGAGCCGGATGTGGCCTTTGTCAAGGTAGGCGACACCTATCAGGCAATCTTGAACGAAGATGAGCTACCCCAGTTGCGCTTGAGCCCCGTCTATCGCCGCCTGCTCGATCGCCGCTCCGCCACCAAAGAGGTCCGCCACTATGTCCGGGAGCGCTTCACGGCGGCCATTCAACTGCTGAAAAACATCGAACAGCGCAAACAGACCATCCGCCGGGTGTGCGAGATCATCCTGGAGCGCCAGCGCGAGTTTCTCGACCGCGGTCCTGACGCCCTCCGGCCTCTCATGATCAAGGAAGTGGCCGAGGAAGTGGGTGTGCATCCCTCAACGGTGAGCCGCGCGGTGGCCAACAAGTACGCCATCACGCCCCAGGGTGTGTACGCGCTGCGTTTCTTTTTCTCCGAGGCGGTGGGCGGCCCGCAAGGGGCCGACACGTCTCTGCTGGCGCTGAAGCGCCGCGTGCGCAAGATGATTGAAGAGGAAGACGCGCGTCACCCGCTCACCGATGAGGAGATCGCCAAACGGCTGAGCGCAGAGGGGATTCACGTGACGCGCCGCACGGTGGCCAAGTACCGCGAGGATATGAAGATTCCCAGCACGCACCAGCGCCGCGTGAAGGCTTGATCGCCGCCGCGCCATGCGCGTCCGACGAACCCGTTCTCGAACCTCTCGCGTCGTCAAGAGTTCCCCGGCCGCTCCCCTCGTCATCGTCACCGGGCTGAGCGGAGCCGGGAAGGGTTCCCTGCTGAAGGCCTTTGAAGACATCGGCTACTATTGCGTGGACAACCTACCGGTTGAGTTGATTCCGACCTTTGCCGACCTGTACGTGAAAGCTGGCGGGGAAATCCAGCGGGCGGCGCTCGGGGTGGACGTGCGCGGGGGACGGGCGCTGGCGCAATTTCCCCGGCTCTACCAACAGCTCCGGCGTGACGTGCCCACCACGCTGGTTTTTGTTGAGGCCAGTGATGAGGTTCTGATGCGGCGGTTCGGCGAGACGCGGCGCCCGCATCCGCTCGGTCTGGGTCTGCCCTTGTCCGCGGAGATTCGACGCGAACGGGCGTTGTTGCAGCCGATTCGCACCCTGGCTGATTTGCTGTTGGACACCAGCACCTTTTCACCGCACGACCTGCGCCGGTTTGTCCGCGAAAACCTGGTTGGTGCCGACCGCAAGCGGCCGCTCATTCTGTCGGTGGAGAGCTTTGGCTATCGCTATGGGGTTCCGACCGATGCCGACCTCGTCTTCGACGTGCGTTTTCTGCCCAATCCGAACTTTGTTCCCCGACTCAAACGGCTGACCGGCCGCGACCAGCGCGTCCTGCGCTACGTCTTTTCCTTTCCCCAAACGCGAGAATTTCTCAGTCGCCTGCGGTCACTGCTGACTTATTTGATTCCGCACTACGTGCGGGAAGGGAAGAGCTACTTGACCGTGGCCCTGGGCTGCACCGGCGGCCAGCACCGCTCGGTGGCGCTGGCCGAGCGCCTGCGCAAGGAGCTGACCCGCCAGGGGTTCTCCGTGCGCGTGCGACATCGCGACCTGCCCAAAGCGGCCTAGTGAGTTGACGCCCACAGCTGTGGCCACGTATCCTACGGTATTTCGCTCGCGCCTGTGCCTGCCGTGGATGAGGCCGGAATGAAGAATCTCGGACGCCTGCTCAGCTACGCGCGTTCCCAAAGCCCCTGGCTCGTGTTGGGCGCGGTGCTGATGGCTGCGGTGGGACTGCTGGAAGGGGCCACAGTGCTCCTGATTCGTTCGGTCGTGCAGTTTGTCTTGGAGCCCACAGCCGCGGCCGGCAGTATCGTCCTGGTGGAACTGCCCTATCTGCACGAGCCGGTGTACTTGCAGGACTGGATCCCGGTGGGGGTGGAGTCGGCGGCGCTGTTGGTGGGGGTGGCGCTGGTCGGTGTGTTTTGCTTGAAGGCGGCAAGCGAGTTTGCGGCCGAGTATATCGTGCAGCGGTCCGGTCTGCACGGGGTCACAGCGCTACGCAACGACCTCTACGAGCATCTCATCCGGCAATCGCTCAGCTTTTTCCACCGCGAGGCCACCGGGCGGCTGATTTCCAATGCCATCAACGACATTGACCGCATCCAGCACGCCGTTTCGCACTGGCTGGCGGATTTCTTCCGCCAGATTTTCACGTTTCTCGTCTTGCTGGCTGTCTGCCTGGTCATCAACTGGAAATTGACCCTGGCCTGCGTTTTGGCGGTGCCGCTCCTGATTGTTCCTATTGCCCGGCTGGGGCGGCGCATCCGCCGCCTGACCCGTTCGAGCCAGGAGCAACTCGGTGAGTTGAGCCAGATCCTGCAGGAGACCTTGAGCGCCTCCCGCATTGTGCAAGGCTTCGGCATGGAGGAGTTTGAAACCGGGAAGTTTCGCCGGACGGCTCATGGCTTGCTCGAGACGAACCTGCGCTGGGTGCGCACGGCGGCCCTGGCGTCGCCCTTGATGGAAATCGTGGGCGCGCTCGTCATTGCCGTATTGCTCTGGTACGCGCGAACCCAAGTGGCCCAGGGGGTGATGAGCCGGGAGATGTTCTTTCCTTTTGTCTTCGCGCTGGTGCGGCTCTACGAGCCCGTCAAGCGCCTGACCGGCATTTACACCTTGTTCCAGCAGGCCCTGGGCAGCTCGGAACGCGTGTTCGAGTTACTCGATCGCCGGGAGCGCGTTCCCGAACGCCCGGGCGCGCGGGCGCTGCCGCCGGTGCGCGAGCGGATTGAGTTCGAGGACGTGCACTTCGCCTACGAGGGGCATGCGCCGCTGCTGAAGGGGATAACGCTC
>JACQTG010000114.1 GCA_016210895.1 Acidobacteriota bacterium | reverse complement strand
CACCAATGCCGTGCGCCGCGATGCCCTGGGAAACATCATCGGCTACGCTTCCCGGTTCACCTATCTCGACCTGGTTGCCGAGCTCAACCACCCACTCCGGCCGCGCTGGCCCCTGCGCTTGACGCTGAACTTCACCAACAACCTGCGTGCCGCGAATGGCGAGCGCAGCGGCTACTGGGCCGAGCTGCGCCTGGGCCGGACATCGGAAAAAGGGGATTGGCGTTTTAGCTATACGCTGACGCGCATCGAGCGGGAAGCAGTAATCGGAGCCTACAACTACAGCGACCTACGCGCTTCCACTAACTTGCTCGGGCACCGCTTCATTGGCGGCTACCAGATGCACAGGAATGTGACACTGATGTACACCTTGTTCGTCGGGCGCTTGTTCAATGCGCAGGACAGCCTGAGCCTCGTGCCGGGGCCGTTTCAGGCGCTGAACGAGGATCCCTACTTGAAGCGGATGCAGTTTGACGTGATTTACAAGTTCTAGGCGAGGGCGTCGAGCAGGGGCGTGATGTCACGCTGGTAGATGGCTCGCAGCGTGGCCTGGGGTTCCTCGGTGAGGACACCCTTGCGCAGCAGGTAGTCCTCGTAGGTGGGCACTTCGATCTTGTAGAAAACGCCGATGGAGAGGCGGCCTGAATTCTCCTCCGATTTCAGGATCGCCTGGGCTTTCTTCTGCGCCACCTCGGCGGAGTCGTCGGGGTGGTGGACGAGCGGGTCGTAGCCGGTCTCCTCGAGCTTGACTAGGCGCGGCTGGCCGGTGTCTTTCCCCTCGTACCACGTTTTCGTGTGCAGGTCGTTGTAGGTGGGGCAAGTCTGGTAGACGTCGACTAGGGCGCTGCCGCGGTGGCGGATGGCCTGGACAATGATCTCGGTCAGATGTTTGACGTCGAGGGCGTAGCCGCGCGCGACAAAGGTGTAGCCGCAGGCGAGTCCCAGCGCCACGGGATTGATCGCCTCCATGATCGAGGCTTCGGGCATAGACTTCGTCTTCTGGCCCTTCTTGATGGTGGGCGAGGCCTGGCCCTTGGTGAGCGCGTAGACGTCGTTGTTGAACACGACGTAGGTGATGTCCAGGTTCCGCCGGCCGCCGGCGACGAAGTGGCCCCCGCCGATGCCGTAGGCGTCGCCATCCCCACCCACACCGATCACGGTCAGTTTGTGGTTGGCCAGTTTGAGCCCGGTGACCGACGGCATCACGCGCCCATGCAGGGTGTGGAAGCCATAGGCATGCATGTAGTGCGGAGTCTTGCCGGAGCAACCGATGCCACTGACCACAGCTACTTGGTGCGGCGGCACCTGCAGTTTGGCCAGGGCCATCTGGAGGGCGGTGACGATGCCGAAGTCGCCGCACCCCGGGCACCAGTCGTTGTGCAAGTCGGTCTTGTAGTCTTTGGCGGTAAGCCGCGTTGCCGTGGTCGTAGCCATCTGCCTTCTCTCCTAGCGATTGTAGCCCGGCGGCAGCGGCACTATGGGCGGTGCCATCTTGCCGAATTTCTCCCGTAGCTCGATGAGCGCCTCCACTTGCTCCCGCCCGTAGCTCGGCGCAACCACCTTGCCCTCCGACAACAGAATCTCTTCGTCTGCGCCAGCGCCGGCGGTGGCTTCCAGAGCGGCCACGATTTCGTCCTCCGAAAACGGCCGGCCGTCGTACTTGAGCACGCGGTGATGAACCTGGATGCCGATCTTCTCCCGCAGCAGACTCGCCAGTTGGCCGGAATAGTTAGACTCGACGCAGAGGATTTTCTTCGGCGGCTTCAGGATCGCTTCCACTTGTTTTGTGGGGAAGGGCAGCAGCATACGAATTTGCAGGAAGGCGTAGCGCTTGCGCTCTGGGTCGAGCCGCGCCAGCGCGTCTTGGATGGCGCCCTTGGTCGAGCCCCAGCTTACCAGGATGGCAGGGGCAGAGGCCGGGCCCACAAGAGTGAATTTCTTGGCGTCGGGAATCTCGCGCGCAGCCCGCGCGACCTTCCCCATGCGCTTGCGCATCATGGTGATGCGGTTGCCGATGCCCTCCGTGATGTGACCCATCTGGTCGTGCTCGTCGCTTGTGGTCCAGAAAATTCCGGCCTCCTGGCCCGGAATGGAGCGCGGGCTGATGCCCGATTCCGTGAAGCGGTAGCGATAGTAGTCACCGTTCTCCTGCGACGTGTCGAACAGCTCTCCGCGGTCGATTTTCAGTCCCGACTGGTCAAATGGAGGCAAGGTGCCGTAGATGGTGGCCAGGTGCTTGTCCAGCAGCAGGACGACGGGAAGCTGGTAGCGGTCGGCGTAGTTGAAGCTGTCAAAGGTGTCGTGGAAGCACTCGGTCAGGTCACCGGGGGCGAGCACGATGCGGGGGATGTCGCCCTGGCCCGCGTGCAGGGCGAATTGCAGGTCGCCCTGCTCGTGTCGCGTGGGCATGCCGGTGCTAGGGCCGCCGCGCTGGTAGAGGCAGACAACCGGCCCCGGAGCCTCGGTCATGCCGGCTAGGCCGAGGCCCTCCGGCATCAGGGCAAAGCCAGGGCCCGAGGTAGAGGTCGAGGCGCGCACGCCACCGTGCGTTGCCATCACCGCGGCGTCAATCGCCGAGACCTCGTCTTCTGTCTGCAACACCGCCAGGTGGTATTCGTTCTGGTGCTCTTCCAGGTAGACGCTCTCGTCGGTGGCCGGGCTGATGGGATAGTAGGTCTGGAGCCCGCAGCCAGCCTTGAGCTTGGCAATCGCGACCGCTTGCACGCCCTTGACCATAATCTGTTTGTCACCCGAAGTTCGCTCCGGCTGCGGCGGGAGCTTATAAGCCAGGCCGTTGAACTCCTGCTGGGCATACTCATAGGCAATGCGGGCGCAGTGGACGTTCATCTCGCCCACCTTGCGCGCCTTACCCTGAAAGCCCGACATAATTACGTCGGCTACGGGCTCGAAGGGAATACCGAGCACGCCCGCCGAGGCGCCCAAGGCCGCGGTGTTGTTCATGATGCGGTACTCGTGGGCCTGACCGCCTTTGCCCACTGCGCTCAACGCCCGGTCCACGAGCTCACCGTAGGGAATGGGGAAGAGCTTTACCTTGCGGCCGTTCAAGCGGTCTTCAGCTACTTCCACCATCTCCGGCTCAAGCAGGATGCCGCCGCCTTCAACCACCTCTTCAGCGTGGCCGCGATGGCCGGGAAACTCATGGTAAAGGTCGCCGATGAGGGTTTCCTCGTCGAGCGCGACGAGCTAGTGGACTTCCTCGCGGTGGGATTGCACGGGCCAGTCGGCCACGCGCAGCCGGTAGTAGCTATGCTTCCCTTTGATATTGGAGTGGTATTCAATATTCCCGAAGACGTGATAGCCGAGCCGCGACAATGACTTGGCCAGGATTTCCGCGCCCAGGTTGATCCCGCTGCCTTGCGGTCCGCCAATCATCCAGGAGAACGTTTCGCGGGGCATTCCTCCCTGCCTCCTATCCGCTTCTGCCGAATCTTGGTTGCGCCGGCCCTGTGGGCGCGAAATTAGCTATATTACCACGAGAGCTTCGCCCTGTCTGCGGCTCTTTGCGTCAGCCCTAACAGTCCGGCTAGGAGGAGGGCCCGGCGGAGATGTTTTTCGGGGAGTGCTTGTTCAAGGTATTGATCAAAGGCTGCGCGGCCGCAGGGACCACGCCGCCCCCTTGCAGCAACACCGGCTTGACGTCAATCTCCTGTCCGTAGAGAGCCTTGTTGGCGCCTTTGTCCTGGCGCACGGAGGCGCCTTCGAGGGACACTCCAGCAAACAGACCACGAGCACGCGAGTAGGTGAGGATTTCCGCCCGCATTAAGGCATCCGTGGCGGCTTCGGCCGTCCGTCCCTTGGGACCGGCGGCCACGGAGGCGTCGCCTCCCAGAGTGAACTTGCTCCGCAGCAGGTTCTCCGCGCCTTTCGGATTCATCACCAGAAAGATGAAATCGGTCTCCGTGCCGCCGATTTGGAAGCCAATGCTGCCCCCGCCCAGGGTGTACATGGCTACTGAGCCCCAGGGCCCCGCGAGGTTATTTCGCCGGCAGACCACCGCACCCTTGCCGTAGCGGCCTCCGAAGCCGAACGCCGCCTTCTTCACGCCGGGAATAATCGCAATGCATTCGGCGCGATCGAGCAGTTCCTGGGGGATGCCCTGGTCCGGCGCGGCCATAATCTCGTTCAACACCTCGGTGGCTCGCTGGAGGCGTTTGACCTCCTTGCTTTGGGCAAAAGCAACGCCGGTGGTAAGTCCAACCACCAAGGCGAGCGCCAGCACTCGTGGCACGTTCAACCTTTTTCTCGTCATTGGTAAGCTCACCCCTTCCTTCTTCGAGCTAGGATGATGGGTTTCGGCTCCGGGTTGTGTTCCAACTGTAGGGTGCCTAGGAACTGCTTCGGAGTCAGCTCCGTCCAGGAATGGAGCAGAATGGAGCAACGGCGAATTCGTTAGCTTCACTTACCGCTTGCCTTCGGGCGGAACGTAGTCGGGCGGAGGCGTGGCCCCTTCACCGAAAAAGAAATTCTCCATCTGCTGCTCGATGATTTCTTGGGCTTCCTTGGTCCAGGGAGCCAGCCGGAATTCGTTGAGGATCATCTTCAGATGTTCTTTCCAGAGTTCCCAGGCCTGGCGCGAGACGTTTTCGTAGATGCGCTGGCCCAGCTGGCCCGGCCACGGTGGCTCGTCCAAGCCGGGGAGTTCCTGTTGAAACTTCACGCATTTGACCATGCGCTTGGTCCCCGCTGGGTCAGGGTTGGGCGTCGAGCCTCCCATGGTGTTCCTCCTCAGCGGTCATCATACCTGACTCAAACGAAAACGCCCAAGCCGAAAAGCAAACCGTGCAGTTTCCTCGCCCCCATTACGAGCCGATTCGTACTACTCTCCGTATGGATGCGCATCCGGCAGGATGCACCGAAACGGCCGGGCATGGTAGCATTGTTGCCATCCGGGCCTCAGGCAGGTGAGCGCGATGACGAATCGTGGAAAGTACGGCTTGGTCAAGATTGCTGTCTTGTCCACAACACTTCTTTCCTTCGCGATTTTTTCCGTCCGTGTGTTGCAGGCTCAGCGCGGTCAGGTGGAGAGTACCGGACGTCTCCTTCAGGGGCAAGTTCGAGTGTCAGGGGGTTCCGTTCCTCCTCGGGGTGTCGAGGTCAGGTTGGAGCTGCACAGCATGTTGGTCGACCGGACCCGGTCAGATAGCTCAGGACGCTTCCTTTTTTCGGGCCTGGGAGCAAACACCTACACCCTGGTGGTCGATGAGCCGGAATTTCAAGCGGTTCATGAGACGGTCACCATTCAGACTCTTAGCGGAGGCCCGGTGCAGGTTGTAATCACTCTTCAGCCGCTTGCGGCAGGCACAGCGAGCGGGGAGGCCGCGCCAGTCGATCAGGCGGCGGCTAGTCTGGCCGAGTTGTTGGAAAGCATTCCGGCCAAAGCACGGAAAGAATTCGAGGAGGGCGTCAAAGCGGGGCAGGAGGCCAAGCCGGACAAAGCCATCCAGCACTACAAGAAAGTGATTGAGGCGGATCCGGCGTTCTATCCCGCCTACAACAATCTTGGCTATCAATACCTGAGCAAAGGGAATCTGCCCGAGGCCGAGAAGGCCTTCACCGAGGCAATCAAGCTGCACGAGAGCGACGCGAGCCCATACATCGGCCTGGGAAACGTCCTCTTCCAGGGAGAGCGATTGCCGGAGGCGGAGCGCGTCCTGCGCCAGGGGCTGGAGCGAGACCCGAACGTGGCCTTTGGGCACTACCTGTTGGGCGCGGTGCTGTTTCGGGGTCGGAGCCTCCCACAGGCAGAGGGCGAGTTGCGTGCGGCCTTAAAATACGACCCGAATCTCGCGCTGGCACAGATGACGCTCATTGACCTCTACCTGCAGCAGCAGCGAGACCGCGAGGCCCACGCCGAGCTGAAGGTCTTTGTCGAGCGGTTCCCCAAGCACCCCATGCTGCCGCAGGCCAAGCAGATGCTGCAGCAGATGGAGGAGTGGCTGCGCTCTCAGCCACAGCCCTAGGGACTGCTCTGCTCCGAAAAGTTTTTCCCGGAAAGAATTCGGCTTACCCGAGCGGGAATGGCGGGATGAACAGCGCCTCTAAGTTGTTGAAAGCATGGAGGGGCTGGGGGGATTCGAACCCCCGACCCGCGGTTTAGGAAACCCCTCTGATTTCGCTATCCTGTTGGTTCGTCTTGCCTTTGGCTGTGTCTTGGTAGTCGATTTTGGTCCGTTTTTGGGCCTTACTGTTCCCATCCTGTTCCCAATTTTTTGTAAGGCCTCCTTCTAGGAAAAGGCCTCTTTCAACCCACCGCTGAGCACCTGTCCTGCTTGGCTATTGCACGGTCACTCTTCCAATGCTAGGAGCAAGCAGTCTCTCTTGCCTTTGAGAGGTTCGCGAGCAGCAGGTGAAAGACTTTCTTCGGCTCAGCGCATCTGCCAGATAGCCGATCAGAAAAGGAGGGGCGTGCAACTGCCAGTGGATCGCACCCATCAAGAGTTGGGTAGCTTGGTGAACACTACGCGAGCTGAGACTCTTTCTTGTCATGCTGCTATCGGTCAGGCCTTGGGTATAAGCCCGAATCTTTTACCATGCGCCGAGCATCAGACTGATTGGCAACTCAATTTTCAGGAGAAAGCTTGATAATGAACGACACGCAGTTCGGCCGGGTTTTGTGTCTGTCGGCGATTCTCATGGTGGCTTTTGCGGCTACGGCTTCGGCCGAGGACGGCTGGGTGATATCTGACCGTCTGTCGATAGTTCTCCCCTCTGGCGCAAAGTTCAACCTCGACCTTGAAGACATCGACGAGGCCATTCAGTATGGGAAACGATTCGACAGTCAGCAGTCGCTGTTCCAGCACTTCGCAAAGTTGGGGTACCAGAAAACAATTCCCGGCTTTATCGCTGTTAGGGATGTCTTTCTGGTTACTGACTTCATCCGCGTTGCGGCCCATTCGGCGGCAGCGCAACGCCGCAAAGAAACGGTAGATGCTCACGCGCTCCAGGAGAAATTACACGGACGACTCGACATAGTGGTCCTGGCTAGTGTAGAGCACGGATACCGCGGTGTGAAGCCAGTGCTGAAGCCAGTTCTATCGAT
>JACQTG010000109.1 GCA_016210895.1 Acidobacteriota bacterium | reverse complement strand
GGCCCTGCTCCACCTGAACGCCTGTGCCCGCTGCCAGCTCCTGGTGGAGGAGCTGGGCGCCATCAGCCGGGCAGCCGGCCGGCTGCCGGCTCATGAGCCCACCCCGGGGCTCTGGCGGAGGATTCGCCGGGCCGCCGAGGAGGAAGGCCTGTTCGAGTCGTCCTGGACAACTCTGCTGGGAACACGTTTCTGGCTCATGCAGCCAGTTGCGTTGAATCCGGCGGTGAGCGCGACGCTGATCGTCTTGCTGGTGGCGGCGGCCCTGCTGGTGGGCTACCCCAGCGCGGGGATCGGCCCGGTGGCGGAAACACTGTCCAACCGCATTGAAGTGGCCCGGAGCGAGCTGGCACTCGACCCGAACTACGCCGCGCGCTATGCCCTCCATCTCGATCGCATCGAAGCCAGTGTGCGAGAAGAGGTGGCCCCAGCGGAGACGCCGTCGAGCGTCGTCGCCCAGACCAACCTGGAGACCTTGGACCGCTTCATCAACCAGTGCCAAGTGCGGCTCAGCGACTACCCGGAAGACCAGTTGACCCGGGACGAGTTGAACCGCCTCTACATCCAGAAAACGGCTGTGCTCCAGACGATGCTTGACGCCGATTGGTACGCCTCGGTACGCTAGCGCCCCCATGCCGAGCCGCTTGACACTCGCCTTACTTCTGGTGGTCCTCTGGCTTCCTGCCCCGCTGGCGGCCCAGCGCGTTGAGCGCACCCTGCCAGCATCGGATGACACTTTAGTCGATGTGCAGAACTTGACCGGCCGCGTGCACGTGCGGGGCTGGGACCGGCCGCAAGTGCGAGTCATGGCCGAGCGGCGCTCGCGCGCCACGGAAGTCCACATCGAGCAGGCAGCCAATTGGCTGCACATCCACACCCACGTGCTGCAAACCGACATCCAGGCCAGCGAGCGGGCTGTGGACTACGAAATCTGGGTGCCCGGGCGAGCCACGCTTTCCCTCCGTATGGAGGCGGGCCAGGTGGAAGTGGAGGGAGTGCGCGAGGTGGTCAAAGTTGACACTGTCGCTGCTTCGCTGCACTTGCGGGAGGTGGAGGGCACGATCGAGGTAACCACCACCAGCGGTGATGTCTCCGCCACCAACTGCGGTGGCCGCTTGAAAGTGGAGTCGGTGAGCGGCACCCTGGTGTTTACGGATATCATCAGCCGCTCCCTCACCGCGCGTACCGCCTCAGGGAACATCCGCTACCAGGGTGAGGTCGTGGGCGGAGGCTCCTACGAATTCTCCACCCATCAGGGTGCCATTGAACTGCGGCTGCCCCCCTACGCCTCCTTCGAACTCACCGCCCGCTCGGTGCAAGGCGACGTCAGCAACAGCTTTCCGCTCACACCCAAGTCTCACGGGCGAGTCCCGCCGCAGCCGATTTATGCCCGCAGCCTGTTCGGCACCGTGCAGAGCGGCGCCGCCCTCGTGCGCGCCACCACCTTCAGTGGTAATATTTCCATCGGAATACGCTGACACGTAAGCGTTGCCGCGAACCACGGCCAACCAACGTTCGAGCATGACCACCGGTCCGATGGCGATTCCTCCACTCATCTTTCTGCTTGGATTTATGGGCTGCGGGAAAACCACCGTGGGACGCCTGCTGGCTCTGCGCTTGGGGTGGGCGTTTGTCGACCTGGACGAACAGATCGAGCAGCGCATGGGACGCACGATTGCGCAGATTTTCTCCGAACAGGGCGAGCCACAGTTTCGCCAGATGGAAAGCTCCCTCCTGGAAGAGTTGCTGGCCCCAGCTGAACCTGTGCCGATGGTGATGGCGCTGGGCGGGGGCACGATTGCCCAGCCGGACAACTTCGCGCGGATTCGGGCCAACGGCGGGATCACAGTCTGGCTGCGCTGCCCGCCGGAGGAACTGTGGCGCCGGTGCAGCACGATGACCAACCGTCCACTGTTTGACAACCCGGCGAGCTTCCGCACGCTCTATGAGCAACGGCTTCCCTACTACCAACAGGCAGACTTTGTCGTTGAAGGAGCCGGGCAGGCACCGGCAGCCGTGGTGGACAGCATTCTCGGTTTGGGGTGTTTTCGTGGCTCCTGGCGCGCGACGTAATCGGTCACTCGGCTGCGGGCTGCTGCTCGCTGTGCTCGCTGGCGTGAGCGGGCTTGCGGGGCTGTCCGCCCAGGCACCAAGCGGCGCCGCACAGGTGGAACGCGGCACTTTTCGCATCCTGGTGGACGGCCAACAGGTCGGACAGGAAGAGTTTGAGATTGAGCGCCAGGAAAGCACGATTCAGGCCCGAGGGCGTTTACGCATCGACGTGCAGGGCCAGCAGATAGATGAGACATCCACCCTGACGCTGTCGCTGACCTATGAGCCCCGAAGCTACGAGTGGAAACGAACCCAGCCGCCCGGGCAGTTCCTCCAGGCGCGCTTCGAGGGCACGAAGGCTACGCTGGAACTCTCCAGCGGGGACACCGAGCTGGTGGGGCGGGAGTTTCTCTTCGAAGACACGCGGGTGGCGGTCCTCGACAACAACCTCTTCCACCACTATCTGTTTCTCGTGCGCCAGTACGACTTCACCCGGGGCGGCGCCCAGCGGCTGCGCGTCCTCATTCCGCAGGAGGCGCTGCCGGCGCTGGTGACCCTAGAAGACAACGGGCTGCACGCGGTGGCGGCGGAGCCGGGCAGTCCGACTTTGCGGCGACTGCGTATGACTTCGGAAGATAACGAGGTCTGGCTGTGGTTGGATGACCGGGAAAACCTGGTGCGCATCACCGTGCCCGGGGCCAACGTGGAAGTCGTCCGCAGTCCCTAGCTTCCCGCGCCCAACGCGAAGCTAAAGCGTAACCTTGCGGTCGCGGTCCAGCCGCAGGCGAATCAACTCCCGCTCCAGCTGCCGTTTCCCCCTGTCCACCCCCTGGCGAATCTCCTCCTGCCACTGCCCCTGGTGCTCGAACTCGCGCAGCTCGCGGTGCATTTCCTTCATCGCGTCCCGCCACTCGTCAAGCTTGTCCATGTCCAGAAAGTAGGCGGTGTCGCCGGAGCCGCGGGCTTGCTCGAGCTCGACGGTCAGTGAGCTTTCCTGGCGGTTGCGCACGATGCCGAGGGTGACGCTTTCTCCGCCCTTCTTTTTTCCCAGCGCGCGGCGCAGAGTGGCTACGTCTTCAACCGCCTCGTTGTCCACGCGCACGATCACATCGCCAGCCTTGAGGCCCGCTTTCTCGGCGGCCGAACCGGAAGTGACCTCGCGCACCAACACACCCTTGCCCTGCTTGACCCCGAAGTATTCCGCCAGTTGCGGCGTCAGCTCATCGGCGGAAATGCCGAGTCGGGGACGGCTAAAGACTTCGATATTGATGTCGGGGATACGGATGCGCGGCAACCGGATTTCCCGGCGCAGGTGCTGGCGCGGTTCAAGGGTTGTGCTCAGGGTTTGGCGCTGGCCATCGCGGCTGATGACGAGTTGCACGGTGCGGCCGGCGGGCGTCTCGCGCACAAGCCGCGCCAGCTCGGCCACGCTGTTTACGCGCTCACCCTGGTACTCCAGGATCACGTCGTTCGGGCGCAAGCCCGCTTTCGCCGCCGGGCTCTCGTCCTCCACCTGGATCACGACGGCTCCATACTCTTCTCGGAGCTTCAGTTCCGCCATTTTCTCCCGCGTAACGTCCTCCAGGTGCACGCCCAGCCAGGCGTCGCGGCCCGAAATGATGACCACCTGCTCGCTCGCCGGTAGGAGGGCGAACTCCGGCGGTGCAGCGCAGATGGGCGCCAGCGGTTCAACTTCTTGGCCGGAGCTCGCGGCCACGGCCACCGTGCCCCCGGCCACGAGCAGAGCTGCCAGGGCGATCCATATCTTCGCACGCTTAACTCTCATTGCCGTTTTCCTCCGCTTCCTAACTGTTTCAAGAAATCCAGTGCCCTCAATTCCTCGGTGTCTACCGCGGTGGGTTGGGATTTGGCTCGGGCTCCGGCTTGGCCTTGCGGCGTTGCCACAACTTTTCCCAGAGCTTGCGCTGTTTTTCCTGGCCTTCCGTGACCCCCTCCAGCACCTCTTGGGTCAGCTTGCGGATGGCGATGGTGCCTCCCACGGTGCGGATTTTCAGCACCTCTCCGCCGCCGTTGAGTTCGCCGAAACCGCGCACGCGGTTGGCCACAGGAAAGTATTCGGTGCTGGCTCCCTCGATCGTGAGCGGAAACTCGGTCTGGATTTTGTGTCCGACGGCCATCTCGATGACGGCGTCGATCGTCACCGCCATTTCCGGCGGGATATAGACCACGACATCGCCAAACGAAGTTGTCAGCAGCGACTCTGCGGCCAACTGGTGCTCGCTCAGAATGTGGGCCACGATGTTGCCGGCGGCGGTGGCCGCGCGGACACCGTCGCGAATCCGCTGCAGTTCGATTTCCCCACCGGCCGTCTGGGCCTCGACGACACCGACCGCCTCCAGAACCCGGATGCTACCGCCGGCGGTCTCCGCCTGCACCCGTCCGCCGACTTCACCCAGGACGATGCGGCCACCCGCGGTTCGGGCCACGACGTTGCCAGCGGCTCCTGCGATCCGGATATCGCCCCCGGCAGTGGTGGCCTGAACATCGCCCTCGACGCGTCCGGCCAGGATGGTGCCGCCGCTGGTTTCGAGCCGCGCCGAGCCGCGCACAGCCCCGACGCGGATGTCCCCCCCGGCGGTCTCGGCCTGAAGCGGCCCCCCGATATTGCCGAGCTTGATGTTTCCGCCCATGGTTTCCACGACGGTCTTGCTGTTGATGTCGCCGGTGCGGATGTTGCCGCCGGCCGAAACCGCCCGCAGCCAGGCCAGCGAGCCATCCACGTCGATGTCCCCCGCCTGGGTTTCGACATCGGCCCCGAAGCCCGCCGGTACGGTCACCTCATATTCCACCGCGAATCGGCGCGCGTATCGGCCCTGCTGGACTGCTTGTGTCTCGCCTGCCAGGTAAATCTGGGCCGACGTCTGTCGGACCGAGACGCTAAACTGGCGAAACATCGCCCGCGCCTCGGCTTCGCCTGGGTGATAGGCAAACTTCCGGACTGCGTAGCGAACCTCCCCTGCAGGCCCGCTGTGAACCACCACGCATCCGAATTCGGAGCGCAGGCGGAGGTGCTGGCCCTCCTGAACCGACAGCCTGCCCTCGGTTTCTTCCACCCACGCATAGCCCTTGCGGTAGACACGAGTGGAGGATTCCTGGGCAGAGAGCCCAGGGGCAAGACCCCAGAAACTCGCCAGCAAAATGATGACGGCCAGCGGCAGGCCGCGGGATCGGATCAACCGGCCCAACATGGTCATCATCCACATCATCGGCTCGTTAGTACTCCGCGGGAAGCCCCCGCAAGGTGTCGGCGCACTTCCAGCGCACGTAGGGGTTCTGATCCTTTACCGCCAGCTCTCGCAACACCGGTCGCATGGACTCATCGGCATGCGTGGCCAGGAGATTGATGGCCGCGACGCGGACGCCGGCGTTGGTGTCGCGCCCCAGCACCTGCACGACAGCCTGGCGAGTCGCCTCATCCCACCCAAGCCCGCTCAACGCGTCCAGGGCTTCGCGGCGCACGCCGGCGTTTTGGTCGTGGAGAAGCGCGTGAACCAAAGCATCACGCACGCCGGGGTTGCTCGGCCGCGTCCGCAACACCTCTAGGGTCTGATGCCGGATGCCAGGGTTCTCATAGTTCTTGACCGTGTACACGAGGATACGCTGGATGCGCGGGTCGTCGAGCGTCCCTTCCAAGGCTAAGCTGCGCTCGGCATCGACGGAGAGGCGAACGATGCCGGTTTGCGGGTCGCGACTCACGTCGCGGATGCCGGAGATGCGCATTCCGGACAGGTCGGCGCCGGCAAAGGGGCCGGCGGGCGCGGATGGCGCCACGGCAGTGCTCTGCGAGCGTAAGGTCCATCCCGCACCGAAGCCCGCCACCAGGAGAGCCACCACGGCCACGGCGCGAGAGGCGACGGGCAGGGGATGTCCGCCAAACCAGGCGCGCAGGAGGCCGCGCCACCCCAATGCCTCTTCCTCGAGTCTCTCCCCGAGTTCGGTGCGGCAGAGCACGAGCAAGTCGGGCGAAGGCTCCGAAACCCTGCGTTCCCGCAGCCGGGCCTGGAGCCGCTCTTCTTCGGCGAGCACCTGGGCGCACCGCGAGCAGTCCTTCACGTGCGCGTCCAGCGCCGCCCGTTGTGGGTCGGCCAGTTCGCCATAGAGATAAAGGGAAAGTTGTTCGCGAACAGCCTCGCAGTTCATCGTACTTCCTCCACGGCCCTCCCTCAAATCAGGCCTGTCAATTGCGCCCGCAGCTTCTGCGTGGCGCGGAACAGGCAGTTCTTGACGGTTTCTTCACTGGTGCCGAACATTTCGCCAATCGCACGCAATTTCAATCCCTGATAGTGCTTGAGTTCAAAGACGACGCGCTCGCGCGGGTTGAGCGTGGCCAACGCCTGCTCAATGCGCTGGCCGATCTGCTGGCTGCGCGCGAATTGGTCCGGGTCGAGCGTGGCCCGGGCTTCCGCCACCGTGTCGAAGAATTGCGTTTCGGTCTCGCGCCGCTCAGGGGCCTGCACTTCCGGGTTGGCGCGGCGGCGGCGCAGATGATCCAGGCAGACATTGATGACGATGCGATAGACCCAGGTGGAAAAACGGCTTTGGAAGCGGAACCGGCCCAGGGAGCGATAGATCTTGAGAAAGGCCTCCTGATAAAGGTCTCGGGCTTCATCCTCCGACCCCACGATTTGTAACGCCAAGCGCAATACATCGCGGTCATGCAGACGAACGAGTTCCTCGAAGGCAGCCGTGTCGCCCCGTTGGGCACGACGGATCAGCGTGCGCTCCTCGACCACACCGTGAGCCAGGGGGCTCGTAGCCACTGTTCGGGCCGTCTCCAAACAGGCACCGTCCATCGCGCCAGTTACTCGTCTCTGCTCACGGAAGGTTAGACGCAGAGGACCCGAAAAGGTAAGCCCCCGCAAGGGACTAGTGCCGTTCCAACTATTTGGAGCTAACTTAGTTCGCGCATCCGCCGAGTCCCAAGGCGAGTTCGCAAACCGCTACCTTAGTTGAAACAAGTTGGAACGGCACTAGCGACCGCGGAGCAGAGCCTGAGACTGACGCTTAAGTTCCTCGGCGGCACCCAGATACGCGGTGTTACTGCCTCCGCCTTCGGCGAGCACCTGCTCGGCCAGCGCGAGCGCCCGCTCCTGAAACAGCCGCTCATAGCGGGGCTGGTTCAGTGCCCTCTGGCCGAACAACCGGCTCAACCGAACCAGTTCATGGCCGAAGACTACCCGGACCGCGGCCGGAGAAACCTCTGCCTGACCCACGGACAGGCGGTCATAGGCGCGCCCGAAGTTGCCGGGCTCCCCCAGCAGGGCCGTCATCATTTCAGCCATCCCGCGGCGCACCGCGTCGCGCTCGATGGCTCGCCGCTCGGACTCGGAAATTTGCTCTCCCGCGCGCAACCGCGCCAGGGCCGGGTGTTCCGGAGCCGGGGTAATCGGAAGCACGGGGTCAATAACAAGAGGATCCTCTGCCAGAGCCGGCCCGTGCTCGCTCAACGCTTCGAGCAGGGCCAACGCCCAGCTTTGGCCCAGAGTGAATTGATCCAGTGCGGCCGTGTAGAGCTCGCTGCGCCGCCCCGAGTCTTCTATCTGCTCCCGGATTTCGAGCTAGAAGTCGCCCAACGCCTGCGCGCTCCGCGCCAGGCCCGCCAAAACAGCCAGGCGGATGATGCCGGCTTTGACCCCATAGCTCG
>JACQTG010000006.1 GCA_016210895.1 Acidobacteriota bacterium | reverse complement strand
CTTTTCTTCCTCTTCCTCTTCTTCTTCTTCCTCCTCATCGAGGACGTCGAACTCGAGCGGATTCCTGTTCACCACCTCGAGCTCGACGTCGCACTCGGGACAGGTGAGGATTTCGCCCTCCTCGACCTCGTCGCTCTCAATGTCGAGCAGCGCGCCGCATTCAGGACAATGGGCCACGAGAGGCATCCTCCGGAAGACGTTTGCAGGTGACTTTCGTATTATATACCAGCCAAAAAGGCAACTGCTTTGACCCTGCATCGCCCATTGAGGTGGACAATGCGCATTGCGCTCCGCTTGAGCCTGCTGTGTGGGCTGCTCGTGGCCGCCCTCCACGCCCAGGAGATCAACTGGCCAGCGTATGAAGACCTGACCGTGCGCCAGCTCCAGACCTACCTGCAAATCAACAGCACCAACCCGCCCGGCAACGAGCTCCAGGCGGCCCGCTTCTTCCAGCAGTGGTTCGAGCGGGAAGGCATTCCCGTCGAGGTCTACGAATTCGCCCCGGGCCGCGCCAATCTGATTGCGCAGCTGAACGGCGACGGCTCGCGCCGGCCGCTGATTCTCCTGAACCACATGGATGTGGTGAGCTCCGATCCGGAGCGGTGGGACGTGCCGCCCTTTTCCGGTGCCATTCGCGACGGCTACATCTACGGTCGCGGCGCGCTCGATATGAAAGGCGAGGGGCTGCTGCAAGCCGTCGTATTCGTATTGCTCCACCGGGAGAAGATTCCGCTCAAGCGCGATGTGTTCTTCGTGGCCACCTCGGATGAGGAAGTAGCGATGCAGGGGGCGCAGTGGCTGATCGATCACCACCGCGAGCAACTGGCTGAGGCCGAATACATCATCACCGAGGGCGGCTTCAACCTGGAAGAGAACGGCCAAGTGCTCTATTTCGGCGTGGACACGGCCGAAAAGGCGCCTTACTGGCTGCGGCTGCGCGCGCGCGGCAAGCCCGGGCACGGCTCGCGGCCGCGGCGCGATGCCGCCACGCACCGGCTGGCCCGGGCACTGGCGCGCGTGGTGGACTGGGAAACGCCGATCAAGATTCTTCCCGGTGTGGAGAAGTTTTTCCGCGACCTAGCACCGCTTGAGTCCGGCGAGCGCCGGGAGCAGTTCCGCAACTTCCGCGCAGCCATGGCAGATTCAGAGTTTCGCTCCTGGCTGACCAGCCAGGAGATGTACAACTACCTAGTGCGGAACACCGTGTCGCTGACCGTGCTCTCGGGTTCCCAGCAGACGAACGTCATTCCCGGGGAAGCCGTCGCACATCTCGACGTGCGCCTGCTGCCGGGAGAGAATCCCGACGCCTTTCGCGCCGCACTCGGAAGCGTGCTGGCCGACGATAGCATCGCCATCGAGCCCATCCAGACCGAGTATCGCCCGGCGAACGAGTCGCCGACCGCCACCGAACTCTTCGCCTCGATCGAGCGGGCCGCGGCACGGCACGCGCCCACAGCCGCGGTAACCACGCGCATGCTGAGCGGCTACACAGAAAGCGGGCTCTTCCGCGAGCTGGGCATTGTCTGCTACGGCTTTTCGCCTTTCATCCTGACCGAAGGGGAAAACGCCAATACCCACGGCGACAATGAACGCATCTCGGTGAATAACGTGCGCCGGGGCGTACGGTTGCTTTTCGACGTGGTCGAGCCCGTGGTGCGCTAGTGATGGTGCGAATGGCGCGCGAGTATCCCGACCGACCGATTGTCGGCGTCGGTGGCGTCGTGGTGCAGGAGGGCGCCGTGCTGCTCGTGCAGCGGGCGGCGGAGCCGCTCAAGGGCCGCTGGACACTGCCGGGCGGGGTAGTGGAGGTGGGCGAGACGTTGACCGAAGCCCTCGCGCGCGAGCTGCGCGAGGAGACCGGCCTCGAGGTCAAAATCGTCGACCTAGTCGAGGTATTCGAGCGCATCCACCGCGAAGCGGAAGGTCCACCGCGCTACCACTACGTCCTGATTGATTACTTGTGCGTGCCGGTGGGCGGCACCGCGTGCGCTGGCTCTGACGTCGCCGCCGTCGCCTGGGCGCGCCCGGAGGAGTTCCCGCGCTACCAGTTGACTGAAAAAACCGCCGCCGTCATCGCGAAGGCGCTCGAGATGTACGCAGTACGGCGTTGAGCCGCTCGGGGAAGTTCGTGGCGAGCGCGTCCACGCCCAGGCGGAGCAGGCGCTTCATCGCCTCCGGATCATCCACCGTCCAGACCATCACGGGGTAGCCAGCGTTGTGCGCGGCTCGGACCACGCTCGCATTCACGCTCGTCCAGCGTGGCGCGAGCACGGCGGCGCCGAGTGCTTTCAGGCGCGCAGCCAAGTGCAGCGGAATCCGCGTTACCAAATAGCCGGTCGTGGCCGCAGCCTCTCTGCGTTTGACTTCTTCCAGCGCCGCCGTGTCGAAGGACAGAAACGTCGCCCGCGCGAGCAAGCCAGCCTGGCGCACGCGCTCGACTGCGCGGCCGATCCAGGCGTTGCCGCGCGTGGCCTTGGTTTTGAGTTCGATCAGCAGGCGCACGTCGTAGCGCTGAGCCAGCTCGAGGACTTCTACCAGCGGCGGAATGCGTTCCCCACGGAACCGCGACCCGAACCAGAAGCCCGCATCCAGCCGCGCTGCCTCCGCCCAGGTCAAATCAACCAGGCGCCCGCGGCCATTGGTCGTGCGCTCCACGGTTTCATCGTGTAGCACGACGACTTCACCATCGCGGGTCGGCCGCAGGTCGAGCTCAATCGCGTCCGTCCCGAGCTCCAGCGCCAGACGAAAAGCCGCCAGGGTATTTTCCGGGGCATGGCCTGAGGCGCCGCGGTGGGCGATGCGGAGGAACTTGTTCAGGGGCAGGCCCGACGGCTGGCTCATTGAATTTCCGAGCTGCCCCAGCCGTACTTCCCCATCAAGGGGACGAAGCGGCAGTTGTTGATGACCTTGCGGGTGATCTTCTCCCCGTGCTTGCACACGAGCAGGAGCTCCTGCGAGTGCACAGCGCCGACGGGAATCACCAGACGGCCGCCGTCGGCGAGTTGCTCGACCAGAACCGGCGGAACGCGCGGCGCCCCGGCGGTGACCACAATGCCGTCGTACGGCGCGGCGGATGGATAGCCTTGGCTGCCGTCGCCGACGACGATGGTGACGTTGTTTACGCCCAACCGGCGCAGGCGCGCTTCGGCCTGGCGGGCCAGACCCTCGTAGTGCTCGATGGAATAGACCTCGGCTGCCAGGCGCGCCAGGATAGCGCTCTGATAGCCAGAGCCCGTGCCGACTTCGAGCACCCGCTCCTCGCCCGTTAGGCTCAAAGCTTCCGTCATCACCGCCACCATATAGGGCTGGGAAATCGTCTGACCCTCGCCGATGGGCAAGGGGTGATCCTGGTAGGCTTCCTGGACATAGTCGGGGAGGACGAACTCGTGGCGGGGCACTTCCAGGCAGGCGGCGAGCACGCGTTCGTCGCGGATACCGCGCTGGCGCATCTGCAACTCGACCATCATCTGCCGCTGGAAGCGAAAATTGGGCCGACCATTATTCATCGGCTGGGGCAAACGGAGGTGCGTCTCCACTCCCCTTCCGCATTATACCTCCCGCAAGCCGACGCACTCGCTCGGGCAAAGCGACTATAATGCAAAAGATGAGTGAGGAGCGTTCAGCCGAAAAATACTCCCGCCAGATGCTGTTCGCCGGCATTGGCGAAGCCGGCCAGAAACGCCTCGCGGAATCGCGGGCGGTGCTGGTGGGCTGCGGGGCGCTCGGTTCGGCGCAGGCCAATGCGCTCGTGCGTGCGGGTCTCGGCTCTCTGCGCATCATTGACCGCGACTTCGTCGAAGCGTCAAACCTCCAGCGCCAGATGCTCTTCGACGAGCCGGACGCCGCCGCGGCGTTGCCCAAGGCGGTCGCGGCCGAGCGCAAGCTGCGCGCCCTCAACAGTGAGGTTCAGGTCGAAGGCCTGGTGGCTGACTTGGTGCCGGAAAACGCGGAAGAGCTGCTCAGCGACGCGGACATCATTCTCGACGGCACCGACAATTTCGAGACGCGCTACCTGGTGAACGACATCGCCGTGAAGCACAACCGGCCCTGGGTGTACGGCGCGGTGGTGGGCAGCTACGGCCTGGTGATGCCCATCGTGCCCGGGCAGACCGCCTGCTTCACCTGCTGGCTCGCCGACCGCCCCGAGGGCGCGCTGGCAGAAACCTGCGACACACTGGGCGTAATCAACCCGGCGGTGAGCTGGGTGGCGGCCTTGCAGGTGAGCGAAGTGCTGAAGCTGCTGGTGGGCAGTTGGCGGGTGGACGAGGCGCGGGTACAGACGGGCGACTTGTGGAAGAATGAGTTTCGCTCCGTCCCCGTGGCACTGCCGCGCTTCGACTGCTGCACCTGCGGGGAGCGCGACTTTGTCTTTCTGCGCGGCGAGGCGCAGCCGCAGGTGACGCTCTGCGGGCGCAACTCGGTCCAAATCCACGAGCGCCGCCGACAGCTTGACTTGGAGGAGCTCAGCCAGCGCCTCGCGGCGCACGGGCGCGTG
>JACQTG010000005.1 GCA_016210895.1 Acidobacteriota bacterium | reverse complement strand
GGCGGTTTGGGGTAAGTGGGGGAGGGCGGCGGAGTCTGCCGAGGAGAGCAAGGAGTTGAGGCAGCCCGCCGCGGAGGTTGACGAGAGTGAGACGGTTGGGAGGCGGCGAGGCCGGTCAGGAAGAGGCGGCGGGGTGGCGTGCGGGCGGCGGGCTTGGCACGGGATGGGTCGCCATGAGTACGCCATCGGTCGCCGTTCGCTCGCCAACGACGCCGACCGACGCCCTTCGTACACCCTTCTGCCCGTTAGCGTTCGAGCAGGACACCTTTGAGGACGAAGCCGACGTTGGCGGGCCGCTCGGCGAGCCGGCGCATAAAGTAGGGGAGCCACTCGCTGCCATACGGAACATAGACGCGCAGGCGATAGCCCTGCCCGGACAGGGCGGCTTGCAGGTCGCGGCGTACGCCCAAGATCATCTGGAACTCGAAGCGGGAGGCGTCAGAGCCGTCGCGGGCCACCACCTGCTTAGCGAATTCGATCATGGCGGCATCGTGGGTGGCGATGGCGAGGAAGAAGCCGCTCTCGAAGAGATAGGTGAGCAGCTTGCGGTAGTTTTCATCGACCTGGGCTTTGTGCGGGAAGGCGAGGCTGGGCGGCTCGCGGTAGGCGCCCTTCACCAGGCGAATCTTGGGCCGCAGCGGGCGCAGGCGTTCGAGGTCACGAGCCGAGCGGTAGAGGTAGGACTGGATGGCCAAGCCGATGTTGTCGTGCTTGCGGCGGACGGCTTCAAACAGGTTGAGCGTGGGCTCGGTGGTGGCCGAGTCTTCCATATCCACTTCGACCATGTTGTTGAACTCAGCGGCACGGCGCACCAGCCGCTCGACCAGCTCCTGGCAGAGCGCCGGGTCGAACTTGAGCCCGAGCTGCGTGGGCTTGATGGAGATGTTGCCGTCGAGGTGTCGCTCGCGGAGCAGACGCAGGATTTCCTCGTAGCTCGCGTGCGCCTCTTCGGCTTCCGCGTGGCGGCTGACATCCTCGCCCAGGCGGTTCATGCTCACGGCCAAGCCTTTCTGGTTCAGCTCGGCGGCCACATCCAGGCCTTCCTCCAGGGTCTCGCCGGCAATGAAACGTCGCGCAAAGCCCAGCCGCATCCCGGTGCGGGCGATGGGGTTCGTGACGGCTTTCTTGGTGGAGAGCCAGAAAATGAAGTCGCGCATCCACATCAGCGTCGCTCATCTTTCTTCGAGCCGCGGAACGGCTCGGTTCGAGGAATTCGCCTCTCTGGCACCCGCCGGGCAGGATGCTATCACACTCTTCGGCGCGGCTTGACAGGTTCGCGTAATGCCCCTAGTCTCTGAAAATTCGCGCAGCGCTGTTGGTAGCCCGAGGCATCCTGGCTTTCGGCTTTACATCTAAGAGGTGTCGGCCTTGTGAAGGCATCGAATGACAGAAGGATGAGGATCGTACGCGCCGGAATCTGGAAGTGGCTCGCGGCGGGCTTGCTGGGCTTGGCCTTGAGCACAGCGGCGCAGACGCCCGCCCCACCGGCGGAACTCTTCGGCCACGTGCTCACCGAGGGCGCGGACGGGCAAACCCTCTACCTCACGAACGTGAAAATCGTCCTGGTGTCGCGTGCGGACGCGAGGCGGCGCTTTGAAGCGGCAAGCGACGAAACCGGCAGTTACTCCGTGAAAGAGCTGCCGCCGGGAGCCTACCGCCTGACCGCGACCCAGGCGGCCTACGAAGAGTTCATCCGCGAGATCAGCCTTGAGCCGGGCACCTTGCTCGAGGTGACGGTCACCCTCACGCTCAAGCCCGTGCTGGAAGAAGTGACCGTGTCCGGGCAGGCGCCCGGTATTCAGGCCAAGCAGACGACGCCCAAGGCGGAAGTAGCGCAGCAGATCTTGCAGAATGCCCCGCTGGTCAGCGAGCGTTTCCAGGACGCGCTACCCTTGCTGCCCGGCGTGGTGCGCGGGAGCGACGGCCTGTTGAATATCAAGGGCGTACGCTCGGCGCAGGCGGGCTGGCTGGTCAACAGCGCCAACGTGGCCGACCCGGTCACGGGCGAGCGCGCCATCAACCTGCCCGTGGACGTCATCCAGGAAGTGGAAGTCCTGCCCAGCCCCTACTCGGCCGAGTACGGCAAGTTCACTGGCGCGGTGACTTCAGTTGAGACCCGCCCGGCCACGGAGAAGTTCAAATTCAACCTGCAGAATTTTGTGCCCCGCCCGCGCCGCCGCAATGGCTCGATCCGCGGCCTGGAGTCGGTGCTGCCGCGGATGACCCTGAGCGGGCCGCTAGTGGAAGAGCGGCTCTCCTTCCTGCAATCGTTCGAGTACCGCTTCGTGCGCGCGCCCATCACCAGCCTGCCCGAACTCGAGCGTGACCAGGAGCTGGAAAGCTTCGACTCCTTCACCCAGCTCGACCTCACCCTCTCGCCCCAGCACTTTCTGAACGGCGTCTTCTCGCTCTATCCGCAGAAAAACCGCTACGCCACGCTGAATACCTTCAATCCCCAGGACGTCACGGCCAACTATCGCCAGGCGGGTTGGTTTGTGGGCTTGCGCGATCGCCTGCTGCTCGGCAGCCGGGGCTTGCTGGAATCTTCCTTCAGTGCCAAAGATTTTGACGCGCGCATTTTTCCGGCCCAGGCCAGCCTTGGTGAGTTTATCCTGCGGCCTGAGCGCGCCTTCGGGGAGTTTTTCAACACGCAGGCGCGCAACACCCGCCTCTACGAATGGCTCCAGGTCTACACCCTGCCGGAAGTGAGCGGGCGCGGCACGCACTACGTGAAACTGGGGGTCAACCTGGCCCACCAGCGCTTCCACGGTGAGCACGCGAACCGTCCGGTGCGCATCGAGCGCGGCGACGGCACGCTGGCCGAGCGGATTGAATTCGCCGGCTCGACCGGGCTCGAACGGAACAAAACCGAATTCACTCTCTTCTTTCAGGACAAATGGAACCCGCACCGGCGGCTCACCCTTGACCTCGGCCTGCGCTACGACCGCGACACACTGGCTCGGGAGAATCTCGTGGCGCCGCGCTTCGGCTTGGCCTACCTGCTCACCGACGACAACCGCACGGTGGTCCGCGGCGGTGTGGGGCTGTTTTACGACAAGATACCGCTGAATGTGGCCTACTTCGGGCAGTTGCAGCAGCGCCGCGTCACCCGCTTTGCCGCCGACGGCGTGACGATTCTGGACGGCCCGCGCCTGTTCGTACATCAACTTGAGGGCGGCCGCTTGCTGACTCCGCGCAGCCTCGCCTTCAACGCCGAACTCGACCGCGAGCTCCGCCCCGGCTGGCTCGTCCGCATTGGCTACCAGCAGCGCGAAGGCCGCCGGGAATACACGCTGAATCCCTTTGACGACATCGCCGGCGTGCCCACGCTCCTGCTCGCCCCTGCCGGGCGCTCCCGCTACCGCGAATTCCAGCTCACCACCAACTACCACTTCGGCAAAAGCAATTTCCTCACCGCCTCCTACGTCCGCTCGCGCGCCACCGGCCACTTGAACAGCTTCCAACAATTCTTCGGCAATTTCGAAGACCCGGTCATTCGCCCCGACGAGCGCTCACGGCTCGGGCTTGACATCCCCAACCGCTTCCTGCTGTGGGGTGAGGTCCGGGCGCCGTTCAACATCATCCTGGCCCCGGTGGTCGAAGTGCGCGATGGCTTCCCCGTTTCCGTCATCGACGCCGAGCGCAGCTTCGTCGGCCCGCGCAACCTAGCTGGGCGCTTCCCCGCCTTCGCCACCTTTGACATCCAGATCCTGCGCGACTTCCGCATCAAAGCCTTCGGCAAGGTGCGCACGGTGCGCGTGGGGGTGAAGATGTTCAACCTGTTGAGGCACTTCAACCCGCGCGACTTCCAGTCGAACCTGGATGCGCTTGACGCGGGCACTTTCTACAACTCGCGCGGGCGGCTCTTCCGCGGTAAGCTAGCCATTGACTTTTAGCCGCGTATGCGGATGCGAAGCAGGAGCATGGCCCTCGGGGTGCTGTTCGTCTTCTCGACGCTGGTGGCCAGTGAACCAACTGAGGACGCGGTCGAGCTGAGCGCTGATGAACTCATCGCACGCCTCCAGCGGCAGAACCGCGACCGGGAAGAGCGCCTGGAAAGCTACACGGTGCGCCGCATTTACCGCGTCGCCAACGAGGTCAGCGAGAAACGCGCGGAAGTGGAAGTCGAGATGCGCTTCCACAGCCCGGACCAGATGGAGTTTGAGATTCAACGGCAAACGGGCTCCAAGTTTCTGGTCGGCCGTGTCATCAAGCGGATGATGGAGGCGGAAGAAGAGGCGTTGACGCCCGAGAACAAGCGCCGCAGTGCCCTGACCGCAGCGAACTACGAGTTCACCCTCTTGGGCCCGGAGCAGGTGGGCAAGCGCCGCACCTATCGCCTCGGCATCAAACCCAGGCGCGAGGACACCTATCTGCTCGAGGGCTCGGTTTGGATCGATGCCGAGGACTTTGCCCTGGTGCGCGCCGAGGGCGAGCCGAGCAAGCGACCTTCCTTTTGGACGCGCCAGGTGGACATTGTGCGCACCTACCGCAAGGTAGGACCCTTCTGGCTGCCCGATCGGCTGGAAAACATCACCGAGGTGCTGCTCTTCGGCCGCACCACGGTGGGGATTGAGAGCGGGGACTATCGGATTCGGCTCCGTCGGGCCTCGGTCGTCGCCGCGCAACATTAATTTCTTGCCCGCACCCCGCCGGATGCGCCAGAATGCGCTGGTTTATGCGTATTCCTACCGGCATCATCCTGGCCGCCGGACGCGGCCGGCGACTCGGTGCCCTGTACTCGCCTTGTCGTTTCCGGCCGGAAAGCGTCAAGTCCGAGCACGAATACAGCGGTCTTGCGGGTTCTCGCGGCCTTGACGGGCCTTCAATCGCCCTATGAGAAAGACCGCCTTGATCTTCGGCATTACCGGCCAGGATGG
>JACQTG010000110.1 GCA_016210895.1 Acidobacteriota bacterium | reverse complement strand
TCACTTCTTTGTCCAGTGCCACTTGCAGGGTGGTGCCTTGCGGCACGGTCAAAGAAATCGTTTCGGCGGGAGAAAGGGCAGGTGAGGAGCTGAGAGGCGAAGGACCCTCCTGACCCCACGCCCAACTAGTGCACACACAGGCTAGGAAAGCCGCACACAGCATGCGCCTCATTGTCACTTTTCTTTTCCCCATGTGGCATTTCGCAAGCAGGGCGATACGAGACCCGATTCGCTACTTCTCCTCAATCGGCCGGCCCTCCGGATCGACTTTGATCTCCCTTTCTCTCCACCAGCCCTTTCGCACGTGAGCTTCGTAGGCCTCGATCCTGCCGTTCCGCGTCAGAGTCTCTACAAAGAGAATCTTGCGGCCCTGGGCCGCCGTTTCGATCGTGGCCCGGACGGCCGCGGGCACCAAGCTCCAGTCCACTTCCTCTTCAACCAGCACGATGGCGCCGCTGGCGTCCATGATAACGTCCCGGGTACGGCCGTTCACGTCGAGCTCGGCCTCGTAGAAGGTTTCTCCGTTCTTGACCTCCCGCGTGAGTTCGCGGAGCTTTACGCCCGTGCTCACTTCCAGCACGGTTTTCTTCACCGCGGCGGGAAGGTCGTCCAGCTTGATGGGCTGCTCGGTATCCCGCGCTGGAGAAGTAAAGGATGTCCCCAGCACCAGCGCCAGGAGCGCCACTACGGTGCGAAGTTTCATCGCATCAACTCCTTCAGTCTAGTCTGTCGTCTCTCCCCGGGGGCGCTGAAACCGGTTGTTCTTGCGCCTGGCGCGTCTTCGTCATCGGTCAGAAGCCTGGTGAGACCCAGACCAGCTTCAAGATGCTGTCTTGGAGCGCTACTCCGTTTTGAACTCGCGCTCCGAGATTGTCTGGTTTCCGCTTGCCTCGATCGCCAATACCTCGCACTTGTAGTTCGTGTGTGGCTCCATGAATGCCGGCGGAACCGTCACGCTCGTAGTCGTGGGCGAGACGTCAACGCTAAACACGGCGAGGGTTGGCTTCGCCCGTTCGACGATGACCTGATAGCCTACAATTTTACTTCCGGGTGGGTCCGCCACCTGCATCCACTCGATGACGGTATTGTTAGGATCCACCACTCCGCCCTCTTGAGGCGAGCTAATGACGGGTCCGTCCGGAATATTGTGCGTGAGCGTCGCCTTGCCCTTCAGTATTTGTCCATTAAGCGTGACGCCAACGAATGTGTATTGGCCCTCCGGGAATCGAGTCAGGAAGTCATCGAGCGGGAGTTCCTCGAGCGACGGCTCCTCGCTCTCGAAGAAGAGCTCGGTGACGCCTTGCATCTGCACGCTGCCGCTGGCACTGACGTCGAAGATCCTCCACCCGTCCGGGTCGAAGACTTCAAGCCTCATCCAACCCGGCCCGTCGAAGAAGATCTGAATGCCCACGTCTTCATCCGTGGCGTTGAGCTCGATGATGATCTTCGCTTCGGGCGGGGCGATGGCCCAAAGCTTCGGTGCAGTGACCGAAAGAGTGACCACTACTGCCAACAAGACTGTCAACATTTGCCTGTATTTCGTCGGCTTCTTCATGGCGATCTCCTCGGGTTTGCTTGTTTGGCCCGGGGGTAGGCTAGCAGAGGCAGGATTGCCCGAGTCTTTCCTGGAGATTACATTCTTGAAAGGTTCTAGGCACGATTGGCATGCGTTCAGGGTTGGGAGTCGACCGGTAGATAGACCACGAATCGCGAGCCCTGCCCCGGCTGGCTGTGCGCCTCGACCGACCCCTTGTGCGCCAAGACCACGGCGCGCACCAGACTCAGTCCCAGTCCCAGGCCGCGCTGAGACTGGCCGGCCTCGCCGCGATAAAGCCGATCCCAGATCTTGGGGAGTTCCTCGGGCTTGATGCCGATCCCTGTATCTCTGACCGAGATCAGGGCCTGGTGCTGTTCCCCGTGGGCCTCGATCTCGATGCGTCCCCCTGGGGGCGTGTACTTGATGGCGTTGTCCAACAGGTTGGCGACCGCTTGACGGAGTCGTTTGGCATCTGCCTGCAGGCAAAGCCGCTCGGGCAACGCGGTATGCAGGGTAATGCCCTTGTCTTCGGCCACGTGCTCGTAGAGCCCCACCACGCTCCCAATCAGTGCGGCGAGGTTCACTTCCTCCACCTCGAGCTTCATGGCCCCGGCTTCCGCCTCGGCCACATCCATCAGGGTATTCAGCATGGTAAGAGTCTGCTCGGCCTCTTCCAGGCAGTCAGCCAGGGCTTGCTTGTAAGTCTGCAGGTCTGGCTGCGCACGCAGGGCCATTTCGGCCGCGCCCCGCAATCTGGTCATGGGGGTGCGGAGGTCGTGCGCGATCGTGTCCAAGGCGCTGCGCATGCGATTCACGAGCGACTCAATTGTCCCCAGCAGAGCGTTGAACAGTCCCGCCAGCTCGTCGAGCTCGTCGCCCGTCTGCCGCGTGGGCACGCGCGCAGTCAGTTTGCCCGTTTCTCGGACGGAGCGCAGCACCGCCACCAAGTCGCGCACCGGGCGCAGGGAGCGGTCGGCCAGCAGCGCGCCTCCGGCCACGCCAATCCCCAGCACGGCAACCATGACAATGGCAAAGATGCCCTGGAAGTATCCCAGAATGTCTTTCCGGGCCTCCGTGCTCTTCCCCACCTGCACCAGCGAGCCATCGGGCAGCGTGCTGGACAGGATCTCCAACCGGTCGGGGTCTTCGAACAACTCTTCCTCCGCCGCCACCAGATAGGTCCATTGCGGGTCACTGCGGGGGCGCGTGGCCTCGAGCTGCTTGAAGTCGAATTCATTCCACTCCACGGGGATGTGTTGCAAGAGAGTCTGGTTGCGCGGTCCGGCCACACGGACAAACAGCGATTCTTTATGCCCCGCATCGATTTCTCCCCGGATCGCTTCCAGGCCTTCGCTCTCGTAGCGGGAAGCGTACAGTTTGAGCTGGGACTCAATGATTTCCCAGTCCTTTTGTTGCAGAGCGACAGACAGCAGGAAATAGGCGAGGCCAAAAACCGCCAGCGAGCTCACAATGAAGACCAGCCCATACCAGGCGGCCAAGCGGAAGCCGATGGTCTTGCGTTTGCGGTCAAGATTCTTTAAGAACGTATCCAACTCCTCGGACGGTGTGAATGATCTCCTCGCCCGACTTGGCTTCCAGTTTTTTTCTCAGCCGGCAGACCAGCACGTCGACCACGTTGGTTTGCGGTTCGAAGTCGTATCCCCAGATATGCTCCAACAACACGGTCTTGGACACAACCTCCCCGGAGTGGCGCATGAGGTATTCGAGCAGGGCAAACTCGCGCGGTTGCAGGTCGAGTTTCTTTTCATCGCGTAGGACCTCATGCCGGAGAAGGTCCAGGGAAAGCGGGCCGACTGTGAGGCAGGTGGGCTCGGCGGCACCGCTCGCTCTTCGAATCAGGGCGCGCACGCGGGCGAGCAGCTCGGAAAAGGCGAAGGGTTTGGTCAGATAGTCGTCGCCGCCGGTTTGCAGCCCGCGAACGCGGTCGTCGAGGGAGCGTCTGGCGGTGAGGATGATGACCGGGGTGTTGATCTTTTGCTTGCGCAGCTCTTCGATCAGGCTCAGGCCATCCTGTTTGGGCAGCATGAGGTCGATGACGGCGGCGGCGTAGGGCTCGGTCAGGGCCAGATGCAGGCCGTCCTCGCCATTGGCGGCATGGTCGACGGCGAAGCCGGCGCGCTCGAAGCCCTTGGCGATGAACGTGGCCGTCTTCTTGTCATCTTCAACCAGCAGGATGCGCATGGCCCAATCCCTGACCCGTACGCCCGGAGTGTTCCGGGCAGCGCTTGAACCGGAGAATCTCCCGGCGTCGAATTGTACACTAGGCCGAATTAGGCTGACCCACTCGTGTGTCGCACCG
>JACQTG010000003.1 GCA_016210895.1 Acidobacteriota bacterium | reverse complement strand
CAGGCCGGCATCCGCGTCAATGCGCTGTGTCCCGGCCCCGTGCGCGGCACGGCGATGTGGCACGAGATAGGCGACGCGCTGGCCGCGAAGATGAAGGTGAGCCTCGAAGAACTCGGTCAACAGACGCGGGCCGAAATCCTCCAGGGCCGGCCTCAGGAAGTCGAGGAAGTGGCGGCTGCGGCCCTTTTCCTTTGCTCGGACGAGGCCTCGGCCATCACCGGCCAAGCGCTCAACGTTGACGGGGGAATAGTCTTCTTCTGAGCGAGCCGCTTTCCCTGCTCCAGCTCAAGTCTTGGCTGTTTTGCGGTACCACTTCTCGCCGGCGCGGATGGCGACGGGCAGGCGGTTGGCCGGGCGAGGAAACGGGCAGGTGAAGACCGGGCTGTAGTTGCACGGCGGGCTGAAGGCGCGGTTGAAGTCAATGGTGATGCGGCCCGAAAGCTTGCCCTCGACGTACAGGTAGCGCGCCGCCGGGTAACTCTCTTGGCCGCTGGTGGCGTCGGCGAAAATCAACATAAAGCCATCCTGCTCGATTCCCTTCGGGTCGAGCGTCAGCGTGTAGAGTTCAAGCCGGCAGTCGGTATTCTGCAGCCGGAAGCGCAGTTCGCCGTAGAGCCAGTAGGGCTGCTCATTGCCGTGGCTGTCGATCAGGTTGATGCGCTCGGCCTTCTCGTACGCGACGATCTCGCCGGAAATACGGTAGTCGGAATCGACGGGAAAATAGTCGAGCCCGGTGAACGCCTTGAGCGCAGGATGCTCCGGATCGAACACTTCGGCGATGCGTCCCCAGACCGGGTTGATGCGATAGAGGAGATTGTAGCGGCCGATACGGAAGCCCGAACTGGTTTCCGTCAGGGTCAGTTCCTGCACCCGCTGGGGAGGATTATCGAGAGCCCACACTTCGGCCTCAGCTTGGGCCCGCAACACCGGTGTCCGGGAAGTACCCTCGATCACGGCGTGGAGCGGCGCAATGCCCTGCCCTTCCAGCCGCAGGTCAGCTTCCGCACCACTGCCGATTGTGACCCGCGGCTGGTCTTTCAGGTACTGCCGATGGATGAGCGCCAGGCGGGAGAACGGGCTGGTCCGGAACCTCTGGTCCTTTTCCTGGCGGTAGCGGTTGATTTCAGCGACGTAGGCCTGTTCGTCCTTATTCCTGGCCCGCTGGGCGGTCAGGGTGAGGAGGATGGCGGCGACCAGGGTGACGGCGGCGAGCAGCGAGAGCAGATTTCTCGTCGACTTCATCGCCTTTCGTTCCCTAGGGCTTCAGGCTGGCCTTGCGGGCCGCCTCGAATTCATCCCCCGGCTTCCAGCCCGGCAGAGCGGCAACGCTGGCGGCTTCCCAACCCAGGTAGACGCCGAGTTTCGCCAACTCGACCAGTCCGGAGAAGTCCCAACTCGGGTCGTACTCGTCGGCGGGGCGGTGGTAGCGCTTTTCGCGGTATTCCTGCTCCTGGGCCGCGCCCCAGCCAGCAGGCTTTCCGACGTAGTCCTGGCCCAGGTCCACCGACGTCGCGGGCACACCCACCTTAGCCAAGCTGAAGTGGTCGGAGCGATAGTAGTAGCCCTGCTCGGGGTTGGCGTCCGGCTTGATGGTGAGGCCGAGGGCGTGGGCGATGCGCTCGGCGGCGGAATAGAGCGTGGTGCGCTCGATGCCAAGCAGGGAAACGTCGCGCGTGCGGCCGAGCACGAGCAGGCCGTCGTAGTTGATGTTGGCTGCCGTCTGGCCAGGCGGAAAGATGGGGTTGGTGGCGTAGTACTCCGAGCCGCGCAGGCCGCCTTCCTCAGCGGCACAAGCAATGAAGAGCAGAGTGCGCGGCGGCTTCTCGGACACTTCGGCAAAGGCGCGGGCGAGCTCCAGGAGCAAGGCCATGCCGGAGGCGTTGTCCACGGCACCGTTGTAGATGGCGTCGCCCGCGACCGGTGTGCCGATGCCCAGGTGGTCATAATGAGCGGTGTAGATGACGACTTCGTCCTTGCGCTTGGGGTCGCTGCCCTCGACGAGGCCGACGACGTTGGCGGTCTCAATCTCGCGCATGCCGCTTTCGAGCCGCGCCCGCACGCGCACCGGCAACGGCACGGGGCGGAAGTCGCGCCGGGCGGCGGCGCTGGTGAGTGCCGCCAAGTCGTGTCCTGTGGCTGCCAGCAGCTCGCGCGCTACGGGTTCAGTAATCCAACTGGCGAGCTCAAGCGCGGGCTCGTTCGGCTTCAGGCGCACGTAAGGGCGCTCGCGGCCCCAGGAGTTGCGCACCACTTCCCAGCCATAGCCCGCCGACTGCGGAGTGTGAATGAGGATGGCGCCCCGGGCGCCTTTGGCGAGAGCTTTTTCGTACTTGTAGGTCCAGCGGCCATAGTAGGTGAGGGCGCGGCCGCCAAACAGGCGCGGGTCGTCGGAGGGCGGGTCGTTGACCAGCATCAAGAGCACCTTGCCGCGGATGTCGGCGCCCTTGTAGTCGTCCCAGTTGTATTCGGGGGCCTCGATGCCGTAGCCAACGAACATAATTTCCGCATCCACTTCCTGGAGTTCGCGTTGTGTCTCGGCGGTGGCCACAAACTCGTCCAGATACTTCAAAGGGCGCTCGCCTTGTGGGGTCACCAAGGTGAGCGTGCTCGTCGTCCGGGTATCGATGCCGACCAGGGGCACGCGCTGGAAGTAGCTGCCGTCGGGGACGGCGGGCTTGAGCCCGGCGAGGCCGAACTGAGCGGCGATGTAGGCGGCGGCCAGTTCGCCTCCGCGCTGGCCGGCGCCGCGGCCTTCGAGCAGGTCGCTCGCGAGAAAGCGAACGTGGGCGCCCATGCGCTCGCCGCTCAAGCTCTCCGCTACGCGCCGGGCCGGCGCCGGTAGAGCCGCGTTGGCGGGCGACTGGGCTGTCAGCGCGGCTGGGCTCAAAAGCAGCGAGGCCAGAAGCAGGAAGGCAGGACGCTTCACGAGTGTTCTCCTCCGCTTACGGGAGTCTGGGACTTGCACGAGGGTATTGGGAAAGCTAGGCACGCGGCTTGATGCGGACGGCGCCCTTGGGGGCACTCAGGCGCAGCTTGGATTTGGGAATGGGGATGTTGACCTTGACGTCCGTGTAGCGCGTGGTCATGTAGTCGCCGCCGACTTCGAAGAATTCTTGCTGCACGGGCGCCCAAGAAGCCAAATCGAGCCAGAGATGAATCTTGTGGATTTGGTTGCGGATGCGCTCGTCCTTGGGCGTGAGTTCGAGCTGCAGGGCGGCGCGGCCCTCGAGTTTGGTTTCGCCGAGCACGGTGATCAGGTAGGACTTCTTCAGGTCGTCGCCGCTGGTTCCGAAGCCGAGCAAGAGGAACTGTTCGACCAGGCTGCGGTGCTTGGCCAGGTCGTATTCCTGGATCTGATTCATCTTGGGGTAGAAGATTTCCGCTTTGTTGCCGCGAAAGAGGATTTCTTTGACTTCCGGCTGACGGATCTCGATCAACATGGAGCCGTCCTTGTGGTAGAAGAGCTCGCCCGTCTGGGTGGACTTGTCGTCGACCACCACGGTGACTTTGGTGTATTCGAGCTTGGCGGAGACGGTACGGAAATGCTTGGCGGCTTCGTTCAGGCGTTCGATGAGGGTGTCGCTGTCCCACTCTGCGGTGGCGGCTACACTCGTACCCAGCAGCAAACAAAAAATCAGCGTGAGACGGCGGTACACTCTGCCTTTCTCCCCGGGGCTTTGGTGGTCAATCGGTCCGGTCGCGCAACCACACATCATACCAGACGATCGCACCGGCGTCATCCTCCACCGGTGTGATGCTGGTGATACTGAAAGGTTTGCTGTGGCGCTGGGCGAGGAGAACACGGGCGGCGGCCTCGGGCTCGCTGCCGTACTGCCAGAGCAGGCTGGCGCGAATGCGGTAGCGGGTCATGTGCGGAAACTTGGCGACCACGACAATCTGGTTTTCGGGCCCAACCAGCGGCAACGGCTGGTCGCGAAACCAGTGCGTCGGGGTCAGAAACACAAACAGAAGAATCAGCACTACCATCACGTCGTACTGCCAGGTCCCGCGCTCGTGCTCCCAGAGAATCAAGCCGCGGAGGGTGCGCGTGAACCGGCGCACAAGCGAGGGCTGTCGGGGCAAGGAAGGCGTGGCGGTCGGGGTCGTGCTCATCCGCCAGGTTGCGTTTCGCTCAGGGCTGAAGCCAGGCTTTCCGGGGCGGTGGCGCTGTGGATACGGCCATCGCGCATCTGCAGGATGCGGTCAGCGTAGCGGGCCGCCTCCGGGTTGTGGGTGATCATAATCAACGTCTGACGCAACTCCCGGTTCAACTCCTTGAGCATCTTCAGCACCAGCTCCGAGTTCTGCGTGTCCAGGTTACCCGTGGGCTCGTCAGCCAGGACGATCTTGGGCTCGCTCACCACGGCGCGGGCAATGGCCACGCGCTGCTGCTCGCCGCCGGAAAGCTCCGCCGGACGGTGGTGCAGCCGCTCTTTCAATCCCAGCAAGCCCACCGTGACGTCGAAGCGGTGCGGGTCGAAGCCGTCGCCCTGGATGTGCTGGGCGATGGCGATGTTGCCGCGGGCGGTGAGCGTGGGCAGGAGGTTGAAGCGTTGGAAGACAAAACCAATCTTGCGCCGGCGCAAGAGCGTGCGCTCGGCGTCGTTCATCTGCGCCAGGTCATTGCCGTCTACCAAGATGGTGCCCGAGGTAGGCGAGGTCAGCCCGCCGAGGACGTAGAGCAGCGTGGACTTCCCGCAGCCCGACGGACCCATGATGGCCGCAAACTCGCCTTCCTGCACCTCCAGGTTGACGCCCTGCAAGGCAGGCACTTCGATCTTGCCGCTGTGGTAAATCTTCCAAACGTTGACGCACTGGACTAAGGCTTCCACAAACCACCTAGCTCGGAAACTCTATCCAAAGCATTCTACACCTGAAACAAATCCGCCCGCCAGCCCTGGATGTACACAGGCGAAGCATCCAGTGGCAGGAGCCACTGGGTTGAACTGAAAGGGCATCGGGCGTGGGCAGGGGTGGTTATTCGTAGGCGAGGGCGACGATCGGGTCCTGGCGGGCGGCCAGGTAAGCCGGATAGAGCGCGCCCAGCGTCCCGCCCACCAGTGCGAGCAGGGCGGCGCGTGCCAGCCAGCCGGCGCTGATCAGAATGGTGACGGTGGGAAACATCTCCTTGAGCAGGCCGCGCAAAGCGAAGCTCAGGGCGATGCCGGCCACGATGCCGAGCGCGCAGACCACCAGCGCCTCCTCGAGCACCCAGCGCACGATGTCCGCCTTCGACGCCCCCATCGATTTCAGGATGCCGATTTCGCGTGTGCGCTCGAGGATGGTGGTGTAAACGGAGAGAAAAATCACCAGGAAGCCCACCACCACGCCCAGGGTAATCATGGCATTGACGAAGGTCTTCAAGCCGGGCAGGCGGGTCGAGGTCATCAGGCTCAGGTACTCGCGCAGGCGGCGCAACTGGTGGCGGGGAAAAATGCCGCGAATGGCCTCCACCACGCGGTCGGTATTCTGCGGGTCATCGCAGCGGATGTAGAAGAGCGAAGCCTTGTCATGGGCCGCGGACATCTCCTGCAAGGTCTCGATGGGAACGAACAGGCGCGCGCCCTTG
>JACQTG010000002.1 GCA_016210895.1 Acidobacteriota bacterium | reverse complement strand
TTCACACTAGAAAGCGGAGAATGATTCGGCACTGAAATCCCGCAGCGCACGGCTACCTACGGTCAGGAAAGAACTTCCGTCATGGCGTTCCTACTCGAACCTTCAGGTCCGCGGTACCGTGATCCAGGGCATCGTCCAACTCGACAACTCCTAGTCGCCGGCTCCGGAGAGTCCCACCCGGGAGGAAGATTTGGCTCGACAGGGTTCAGAACTGATTCTGGCCGGTGACGTCGGCGCCACAAAGACCTCTCTCGGTCTCTTCCGCTTCCCGGGGAACCGGCTGGTCTCGGTTCTGGAGGACGTTTTCCCCAGCCGGGATTATTCCAACCTGTCCAGCCTGCTGGAAGAGTTTGCAAGCCGGCACAAGCCCCCTGTTCGCACTGCCTGCTTTGGCATCGCCGGGACGCAGACCGACGATCGCTGGGAAATGGCCAATCTCCCCTGGACGATTGAGGCCCGTGCCCTCGCACCCGTGCTGGGCACGAAGAGGATTTTTCTGCTCAACGACATCGAAGCCCTGGGCTACGGCTTGGCGCAGCTCGAGCCGGAAAAACTCGCCGTCCTTCAAGCCGGGCGTCCCCAGCCTGCCGCCAACGCCGCGCTCATTGCCGCCGGAACCGGCCTCGGCGAGGGCATCCTGTTCTGGGACGGCCGGCAACACCAACCCCGGGCTTCGGAAGGCGGCCACGCCGATTTTGCCCCACGCACAGCACTTGAGGCCGAATTTTTTCTCTATGCGCGTGAACGGCTGGGGCGCGTCTGCTACGACCGTGTCGTCTCCGGCCCGGGGCTGTATCTGCTCTATCAGTTCCTGCGCGATACGGGCAAGACCGAGGAGCCAGCCTGGCTGGCCGAAAAGATCCAACGCGAAGCCCCGGTCCCGGCCATCGTCGAAACGGCGCTGGCGGGAAAAGCCATCCTCTGCGTGCAAGCGCTGGAGATGTTTGTGGCCCTCTATGGAGCCGAAGCCGGCAATCTGGCACTCAAGGCGCTGGCGCGCGCGGGGGTGTACATCGGGGGCGGCATTGCCCCGAGGATTCTATCTAAACTGCGCGAGCGAGCCTTCCTCGACGCGTTCCGGCACAAAGGTCGTCTGTCTCCACTGATGGCTGAAATCCCGATTCGAGTCATCCTCGAGCCCAAAACCGCCCTCTACGGCGCGGCACACTACGCGGTCCAGCAAGAGAGCCCCTGAGCTTCGAACCCTGACGTGCATAAAGAAACGGCAAGTGCGGTCAGCGGGGAGCTCCCGCTGCCGAGCGCGTCTCGGTCGTGAGGCCGTGCCCGATCGGGTAGGCCTCGGGCAAACTGACCGGCAACTTGCCCATAAACGGAATCTCGCCAAACACGGCACGCACGGCGGCGCGCTCAGCTTCGGGGTAGTACTCGTAGGTCAGGATGTAGGTGGGCAAATCCGGCACGAAGGAGAGGAGGTAGGGGCTGCCGAAGAGGGTAAAGACAAAGGGCGTGTCGCGCTGCGACAGATATTCCAGAAGTTCCAACTGCCATTGCGTCAGATCAATCGAGCCCTTGTAGGCGGCGACGCGAATGAAGCCGTTAGCGATGACCACATCGCACACGCCAGCCAGCTTCTTCACGACCTCAATCGTCTCTTTGGAGGTCATATCATCAATCCGCACTTCCACCGTGTTCGGGTGGCGCCGCAAGAGCTCTTCCCGGAAGGCCAGGCCGGGCACACCTTCCCACCAGCCCACGCGCGAGTCCACGAGCGTAAGGAAGAGCACGCGCTGGGTCGGTGCCAACTGCAGTGGCAGAACGCTTTTTTCGTCCCGCACCAGCGTCAGGGCTCGCTCGATCATCGTCTGCGCCAGGCGGTTGTGCTCGGCGTTGCCCACAACCGTATCAAGCTGGCTGATGTCAACCATCCGATTCTCGTGCAGCCCGAGTCGGGCTTTGGCCACGAGAATCCGCCGCACCGAAGCCTCAATGCGCGCCGGAGGAATCTCGCCGATTTCGATCGCGCGCTTGAGCGCGCGAAAGGATTTCTCCACGTCCACCGGCAGGAGAACGATGTCCGCTCCGGCCTTGACCGCCCGTAGCGTGGCCTCCTCCGGGGTGAAGTGGGCGGCGACACCTTGCATCGTCATGGCATCAGTGAAAATCAATCCCTGAAAGCCCATCTCCCGGCGCAGCAGATCGGTGGTCACCGCGCGCGAGAGAGTGCCGGGCACACCGGCTTCTGGTTCCAGCGCCGGCAGATAGATGTGCGCGGTCATCACCGCCCCCACGCCGGCTTCCACTGCCGCGCGAAACGGCGGCAGCTCCACCTGCTCCAGCCGATCCCGGTTCACATCAATGACCGCCAGTTCCAGATGGGTATCCTGGCTCGTGTCGCCGTGCCCGGGAAAATGTTTGGCCGTGGCCAGCTGCCCGTGTTCCTGCGCGCCGCGGATGTAGGCGCGCGCCAAACGCGAAACCAACCCCACGTCCTCGCCAAACGAACGGATGTTGATAATCGGATTGCGCGGATTGTTGTTGACGTCGGCTACGGGGTAGAAGTTCGCCCCGATCCCCAGTGCACGCCCCTCCACGGCGGCAATCCGGCCCGCTTCGTAGGCCAGTTCTTCGCTGCCGGCGGCACCGAGCGCCATTGCCCGCGGCAGCCGCGTCGCCCCGCGATACTGGTAGCCCGGCCCGCCCTCAAGGTCCGCCGTGATCAGCAACGGCACCCGCGCCAGCTCTTGCATCCGATTCAGCAGCAGCGCCAGGGCCGCCGGGTCGCCCCCAAAGGCATGGTAGCCACCCACGTGAAACTCTGTGATGTTGCGCTTGATCTCCAAAAACGCATCGCTCTGCTGGTTCAGAAACACCGCCGACAGGTCGGGCACGAGCATCTGCCCCACCTTCTCCTCCAGCGACATCCGCCGGAGAGTCTCCTCTACCCAGCGAGTATGTGCTGGTTCGGGAGCGCTTCCGGCACCGTGTACTGGTCCACCCGTAAAACACACGAGCCAGAGAGCCAAGCCCCCGGCTAGGGCCATGGCTCGCCGAGAATCGGACTTCGATGCCTGGAAAGACTTTCCGTTGGAATACGTCCGCACAGTGCCTCCTATACGCTCGCTGAATCACTCCACATCACCGGGATTAACCTACGGTGCGGGGAGAGGTTCGGGGATGGCGGCGCCGTCCTTGCGCGGGTCGGACGCGCCATAGTTGACCCCGGCGGCGAAGTCGCGCCGCACGGCTTGCCCGCCACCCATTTGGCCAGAATAGACACCGCGGACGCGCAGCTCATGGCCTTTGGCTTCGAGCCCGGCCCGCACCTCTGCGGACACGCGGTCCTCAATCATCAGGTCACAGCCTTCGAAGGTGTCCTTGTTGAAGCGCGCAGCTTCCAGCGCCGCCTGAATGTTCATCCCGTGATCGACGATGTTGGAGACGAACTGCGCGTGGGCTTGAGATTGGTTCCAGCCACCCATGATGCCGAAGGCGATGCGGACGTCGCCCTTCTCCATGAACGCGGGAATGATGGTGTGCAGGGGTCGCTTGCGGCCGGCCAGGGCGTTCGGGTGCTGCTCGTCCAGGGTGAACAGCGCGCCGCGATTCTGCAGCATGAACCCGACGCCGTCGGGCACGATGCCGGAAC
>JACQTG010000105.1 GCA_016210895.1 Acidobacteriota bacterium | reverse complement strand
TCCTGGGCGAGCCCGAGATGCGCTTCGGCAGCGTGGTCACGGCAATGTTGATGCCTTGGCTGGTCGGCCCGAAGCTTGCCAAGGAGCTGCTGCTCGGCGCCGACGACCGCGTCACCGCCGAGCGGGCCGAACGCATCGGCCTGGTCAACCAAGTCGTGCCCCGGGCCGACCTGATGCCGGCTTGCGAGGCATTGGCGGAGAAAATCGCCGTCAACGGCCCGCTCGCCGTCCGCTTCTGCCTCGAGGCCGTGCAGCGCGGCCTGGAGATGACCCAGGCGGAAGGCTTGTTCCTGGAGGCGACTTTGTTTAGCCTGTGCTGTGCCACCGAGGATATGAAGGAAGGCACGCGGGCCTTTCTCGAGAAGCGCCCAGCGCAATTCCTCGGCCGCTAGGCGCTAGCGTGTTTCCGCTGTGTCTCTGACGAGATGGCGAGAGAGCGCAAAGGCGAGTTGAGCGCGCGCGGACTGCGCCTGGGCATCGTGGTCAGCCGCTTCAACCAGTTCATCACCGACCGGCTGCTCAACGGTGCCCTCGACGCGCTCAAGCGCGCCGGGGCCAACTCCAAGCAGATTGACGTCGTGCGCGTGCCCGGCTCGTTTGAGATTCCGGTGACGGCCCAGCAGCTCGCCGCCTCGGGCCGCTACGATGCCGTGATTTGTCTGGGCGCCATCCTGCGCGGCGAGACTTCGCACTTCGAATACATCTGCGCCGAGGTGACCCGCGGCATCCAGCGCGCCGCGCTCGACACCGGCGTGCCCATCGCCCTGGGTGTCATCACCGTGGACACGCTCGAGCAGGCCATTGACCGCGCTGGGGCCAAGAGCGGCAACAAGGGCGCCGAGGCCGCCCTGACCGCGGTCGAGATGGCGAACCTGCTGCGTCGCTTGCCCCGGCGCTCCAAAGGGCAGGCGATGAGCCGTCCTCTCCCCTAGCTATGGGCACGCGTCGCAAGGCCCGCGAGGCGGCTCTGGAAATGCTCTACCAGTGGGAAGCCTCAAAGGACGAGCCGGCCGAAATCCAGGTCCGCTACTGGGCCGCAGCCAAGCGCGCGACCGGGCGGGACTTTGCCGACTCGCTCTTCAGTGGCACGGTGGCGACGCTTCCGCAGATTGACGAGTTGTTGCGGGCGCACTCGCAGCATTGGCGCCTGGAGCGCATGGTCGCGACCGACCGCAACATCCTGCGCCTGGCCGTGCACGAACTGCAGGCGCATCCGGAGACGCCGCGCGCGGTTATTATTAATGAAGCGCTGGAAATCGCCCGCAAGTTCTCGACCCCTGATTCCGTCCAGTTCATCAACGGCGTGCTCGACGCTATCCGACGCACGCTCGAAGCTGGGCAACAGGGTCTTCGAGGTGAGTGAAAACCCTGGAGGAGGGTTGGCGCTGTGCTGACACAAGCCCAGTTGGAGTCGCTGATGAGCACGGTGGGTTCGCCAGCCGCACCGCTGGAGTGGTTCAAGTGGCTGCCCGTGGGTGCGGGACCCCTGCGCTGGCTTGTCGGAGCGGTCAAATGGTTGGTGGTAATCCTCTGGGCGGTTGTCTTTATTTGGATATGGTTTAGCGCCTTCATCGTTCTTTTCGCTTGGGAGTACATCGTCTTTGCTCGCGCGCCACAGGCAAGTGCGAGTGAGAAGAAGCCCCAGCCAGCCCAGGCCGGGGTCAGTCCTGCGCCCCAGACTCCGAGCGGGGAAACAGGAAAGCCGCCGCATGCTCAATGATGGCCGGGTGAACGCCGCTGTGCCCGGCCCCATTGACCACGTGGAGTTCAAACTGGTTGGCAATTTTCTTCTCTTCCGCCAGCCGGCGCATGCGCGTGTACCAGTTGCGGCCGCGCTCCAGGCGGTTCGAACCCTGCAACCGGTCTACCAGCTCGTCCTGGCGCAGGTTGCGGTCCCGCTCCGTGTCCTTCTCGCCGATCACAACTGCGAGCGGCAGGCGCAGTAATTCATCCACTTGAAACTCGACGTCGGCTGGCACCTCCGAGGTTTTCTTAATCCCGTACGGATAGTCGAGGGTCTCCTCCGGCAGGCACCACCAGCCCGGCGCGCCCACGGCTACCCGCTGCAGACGCTCGGGATGGACAAGCGCATAGCGATGGGCAAACTGCCCGCCGCCGGAAAAGCCATAAAGGTAGAAGCGCGTGGCGTCAGCACCGGTCAGCCGTGCCACTTCGTCGAGAATGGCGTGCAGGCGCAAGTCGGCCCGCGGGCCGCGAAAGTTTAGCCGCTGATAGTCGGGAAAGGCACCGAAATCGAAGAGTGGCGCCACCACCACCACATTCTCTTGCTCGGCAATCGGCACCCAGGCCCGGGCGTGCGCTTCCGCCCCGCGCGAAGCGCCGTGCACGCTGACCAGCAGCGCGCCGCCGGGCGAAAACGCGTGTGGTATGTAGAGGTAGTAGATTTGGCCTTGAAGCTCGCGGGTCAGCAGCCTCCCGCGCTCGAGCTTCTCTGCCGTGCTCGTCTGTCCGCTGAAGACTGCGAGCGCCGCAAGTGCACCCACGGCGGCCACTCCCATCCCTCCTGCCCAACGCCTTGTCCTCATCCTTGCTCCTCGGGCATGGCGCACAGCTCCACGCGGTTGCCGTCCGGGTCGTCGAAGTAAATCGCGTGGGCGCCCCAGGCGGGGAAGGAAACCGGCCCTTCGACCTCAACCCCGCGGCCCCGCAGGTGTTCCAGCGCGCGTTCCAACTCGTCGGCGGCGATCCGCAGGGCAAAGTGCACGGGGCCCTTGCAGTGGGCGGCACCAAAGCTGAGCGGCCCGCAGGTCAGGCCGATGCGCTGCGGCGTACCTGGCCGCCCGGCCCAGAGCCAGGCCCAGCTGTCGTCGGCCGGCTGGTCAATCGGGAGCCCTAGAACCTCGTGGTAAAACGCGGCCGCGCGGCGCACGTCCTTGACGACAAGAACGATTTCCGAAATTCCTTGCGTCTCAATCACGATTCCACCCGCGGGTTCCTATTCTGTTTGAGGCCGAGTTGCCGGGCAAGGTCTCTTCTCAGCCGCGGCGCACGAGCCTCTCCACAGCCGACAACACCTTGCGGGTTAGCTCAGGCGATGGGGTTTCGGCGTAGAGGCGCAACAGCGGCTCCGTCCCCGACGGCCGCACCAGCACCCAGCCGGCCTCGCGCAGGTGGAACTTGATGCCGTCGAGGTCCTCGCGCTTGACCACGGTCCAGGGGCCGAGCTGGCGCAGGCGGTTTCCTTCGAGCCTGCCGAGCGCGCGCTTCATCTCGGCCGCGGTCAACTCCAGATCAACGCGGGCAAAATGGTGGGGGCCGTAGCTGGCGTGCAGTTCCGCGACGAGCGCGGCCAAGGCTTTCCCTCGCGTGGCCATGATTTCCGCCAGCAGAAGTGAGATGAGCAGGCCATCGCGCTCCGGCAGATGCCAGCGCAGGCCGATGCCCCCACTTTCTTCGCCGCCGATGAGTAGGTTGCGCTCGAGCATCAGGTCACAGATGTACTTGAAGCCAATCGGGGTGACGTGCACAGGCAGCGCGTAGCGCTCGCCGATGCGGTCGACCATGGTGGTGGCAGAAAACGTGCGGGCGATCTCGCCGCGCTCGCCACGCGCCAGCAGATGTTCGAGCACGAGGGAGAAAATACGATGCGGATCGACGAAGCGGCCCTCGGCGTCGACGGCGCCCACGCGGTCGGCATCGCCGTCCTGCGCCAGCCCGGCGTCAAAGCCCTTGCGACGGACGGCTTCGCCGAGTTCATCCAGGTGGGGCGGAATCGGCTCGGGCTGGAGACCACCAAAGAGCGGATCGCGTCGACCGTGAATCTCCTGATAGGGGATGCCCTGCTCCTGCAAGAGTTCGCGGAGGTAGCCGGCGCCCGCGCCGTACATCGGGTCCAGAACGAACCGGCAGCCGGCGCGCGCGATGCGGTCGAACTCAACCAACTCGCGCAATCGCGCCAGATAGGGTGATTTCAGGTCGACGCGCTCGATGCGTCGCGGCTGGGGCGGCAAGCTGCGAGTCGTGTCCTGCGCCAGGAAGCGTTCGACCTCCGCCACCATGCGCGGTGAGGCTGAGCCGGCGTAGCGAGCCTTGAGCTTCAGTCCATTCCAGCGCGGTGGATTGTGGCTGGCGGTGACCATGACGCCGCCGGCCGTCCCCCGATGGCGCACGGCGAAGGAGAGCGCTGGCGTGGGCGTCACCGCGTCGGCCAGGTAAACCGGCATTCCCACCGAGGACAGCACGTCGGCCACGGTGGCGGCCGCCTCGGGAGAGTGGAAGCGGGTGTCGTAACCGACCACGACTCCGGTGCGCGTGTCTTCGCACTCGACAAAATAGCGCGCGATGGCATTGGCCACGCGGCGGATGTTGGTGAAGGTGAAATCCTCGGCGATGACGCCGCGCCAGCCGTCGGTGCCAAAGCGCAAGTGAGGCGGAGCCGCTCGTGCGTGTTTTCGTGTCTCGCGCCGGCTCACAGCAGTTTCCTCGGCCTGGCTTTCTCCAGATATTCTACGACTTTGCCGACCTCCTGGGCGCGCTCGCGGCTGGTTAGCAGCAGGGCGTCCGGCGTTTCCACCAGCACCAGGTTGTGCACGCCCACGGCAGCGACGATCTTCTTATCCGTCCAGAGCAAGTTGCCGCGGGCTGCGAGCGCCAGCGCCTTTCCGCGAATGACGTTTTCACCGGGCTTTGTGGCCAGATAGTCATACACCGCCGCCCAGGAGCCCAGGTCGCTCCAGCCGATGTCGGCTGCCAGCAGGCGGACATCAGGGGCGCGCTCGAGAAGGGCGTAGTCCACGGAAATCTTGGGGAGTTTCGGATAGAGCCGGGCCAGTGTGCGCCCATAGGCGCGTGTTCCAATGATCGGGCTCAGGTTCTGCATCGCCTGCGCTGTGGCCGGCAGGAAGCGCCGGAGGAGGCGCTCGAAGGTGGAGAGTTTCCAGAAAAACATTCCCGAGTTCCAGTAGTAGCGGCGGCTGCGGAGATAACGGCGCGCCGTAGCGGCATCGGGCTTTTCCGTGAAGCGCCGGGCGCAGTAGACGGCCAGCCCGCCCGGGCGCCCCCAGAACGCGCCGCGCTCGATGTAGCCAGAGCCGGTGTTCGGCTCGGAGGGGGTGATGCCGAGTACGACCGCGCACTCACCACTTGCCGCGGTGGCCAGAGCCGCCCGCGCCAGGCGACGAAAGCGTGCCTCCGCGCGGATGACATGG
>JACQTG010000102.1 GCA_016210895.1 Acidobacteriota bacterium | reverse complement strand
GCTGAAATCCACCCGTCCTAGCAACCAGGCAAACGGCACGCGCCAGTCGGCGCTCTCGCTCATTGGACTGCGGCTGACCTGCTGCTCGCTCGGGACGTAGAGATAGACATGGCGGCCATCGGCCAGGAAAACCTTTTCCTCCGGGGATTCATACTCCCACCGCATTTTGCCTGGCTTCTGAAAGTAGACTCGGCCGGATTCCACCTGCGTCACCCGGCCGAGACTGTAGCGTTGAATGAAGCGCGCCTCGAGTGTGCGCAGACGGTTGTAGCGCTGCTCCAGCGCCTCCAGTAGGTCCGCTCCGCGCGGTGTCTGCGCCGCCGATAGGCCGAGGCAAGAAGCTAGGAGGGTGACCGCCAGCCACAACTGTTCCCTGCCTCGTGTCATCCGGCTGCCTCAGTTCGCTCTTGCCAAGGGACTGCGTGGGTCCAAGCGCACGCGGCCACGGGCATCCAACCGATAGGGGTAGCCCAATGGGTCCACTGGAACACCGGCCAGGTAGCCCGCTTCAATCAAATCCTGGAGCGCCCGAGGCGGCTGGTTGTTCTCGCGCGCGTAGCGTGCCACGAGCTTCTCCAGTTGTTCCATGTCTTCTTCCACCTTTAGCTGGCGCAAGCGGGCTAAAGCATGGCGGCGCATCGAAGGGTCGTCGGTGCTCTCGTAAATCTCCCGCCAGAGGAAGGCCGAGGTCTGGCGGTCACCGCCCTCGGCAGCGACGCGCGCGGCCATCACCTTCATCCAATCGGCCGCGCCGGGCTTCTGGCTACCTTCGAGGAAGGCCGCACTGGCTTGGGCGTAGTCCTTGGCGTTCCAGTAATAGACGAAACCCAGGTCACTCCAGAAGCGCCAGTAGTCAGGTTTCGCATCCATCCCTTTTCGGAGCAGTTTCACCGCCAAGTCTACCCGCCCAGCCCCGGCCGGGGGGCGTTCGGCCAGGAAGATGGCGCCGAAACGGTAACCGATCAGCAACTCCGGATCGAGCGTGGTCGTGATATCGAGAAGCGGATAGAGCAAGGGGAAACCTTGCCTGCCCGCCAGCCGGTCGCGGCCGTAGTGCTGCACCGCGCGCGTCCAATAGACACAGGCGAGCAGCCCCTCATAGCCGAGCGACAACCGCTTCAGCAAAGGGCCGGAAGGCAAGTACAGTATGTCGGCCTCGTGGCGCAGGGAAGCAAGGGCGGCGTCGAGCCGCTGCTGCAAGCGAACCAAGAGGACACCCCCGAGCAATCCAACCACGACGACCCAGGGCAACCAGCGACGCGTCGGAAGCATAGCGCCTACTTCAAGGTACGCTGCCGAAAGACGAGCACGCTCGCCCCTACCACCAGCCCCACGTACAACAACCCGTAGGCGGTGTTAAGCACCACAACCTCGACGGGAATGGCCTGGCCGTGAGCAACAGAGGTGGTCAGGTTGAAATTGCGAAAGTTCGGCAGTACGTAGTAGAGCCCCACGAGCGCCGCCCGGAGCCAAGCGTTCTCGACGACCTCAGCCAGGTCTAGGATGTCACCCGAAAAACTCCCTGCCAGAAACAGCCCGGCGGTGAACAGAGCGGAGAGAATCGGCGAGGAAAAGCTGGAAAAGAATAGTGCCCAGGCGGTCGCCAGGAGCAACTGCAAAAAGATGAAATAGATGGCCACCAACAGGTAGGAATCGCTCGGCGCCACCGTGCGCGTCACGTAGTAGAGCGCGGCAAAAAATCCCACCGTCATCAGCGCCGTGTTGACCCCGAGCGTCAGCCCCAGGCCAGCGAACTTTCCCAGGATGAATTCGGCTCGCGAAACCGGCTTGGACAGCAACACGTAGAGCGTGCGTTTGTCCATCTCTTTGTAAACCAGTCCGACGCCGATGAAGATGGCGATCGCCAAGCCAAAGAAGGTCATCGCAGCCAGGCCGAGATTGATCAGGATCAACTTCTGCACGCCCACGGAGATTTGCCCGAACAGAATGGCCGTGCCGAACAGGAGGAAAGCAAACAGAATCAGGTTGTAGAGCACACGATCACGGATGGCCTCGCGAAAGGTATGGAGCGCAATCACGCGCACGTGGTCCAACATCACTCGCCCCGCTCGGCCAAGTCGGGCAGCCGCTCGGTCCCGAACTGTTCGAAGAAGTAGTCCTCGAGCGAGCGCCGGATGGGCGTGACCGCCAACAAGCGAGCCCCTTGCCGCCGGGCCAACTCGAGCACTGCATCGAGCGCAGATTCCTCCCGCACGCGAATGCTCACCTTGTCCCCGGTGACCCGAACACCGTCGGCCTGCTGGCGCAAGGCGTCAAGCAAAGCGGCGGACACGCGCGCCAGCAGCACTTCGGTGGCTTCGATCCGGAGCGCCAGGATCTCCTCCAGTGTGCCCAGTCCGTGCAACCGGCCTTGATTCAGGATGGCCACCCGGTCACAGAGCATCTCCACATCGGGCAGGATGTGGGTGGAGAAGAAAACCGTCTTGCCGCGGTCACGCAACTCCAGGATCAGATCGCGAACTTCGCGCCGCCCGACGGGGTCCAACCCCAAGACCGGTTCATCCTGGAAGACGATTTCGGGGTCATTCAAGAGGGCTTGCGCCAGCCCGACCCGCTGGAGCATGCCGCGGGAGTACTTCCGCAGGGCGATCTGCTCAGCGCCGCGCAGACCTACGCGCTCCACCAACTCGCCCACCCGCCGCCGACGCACATCGTGGGAGAGCCCAAAGAGTTGGGCGCAGTAGTCGAGAAACTCCCACCCGCTGAGGT
>JACQTG010000101.1 GCA_016210895.1 Acidobacteriota bacterium | reverse complement strand
GGGCACGCCCGTAGTGACCTCGAATGTCTCGGCGTTGCCGGAAGTGTTAGGCGAGGCGGCCCTGTTCGTGAACCCGGAAAACGTCTTCGACATCAGCCGCGGCATCCGCCAGGTGCTGCTCGACGAGAGGTTGCGCCGGCGCCTGGTGGACCTGGGCCACCAGCAGGTGCAGCGTTTCTCCTGGGAGGAATCCGTGCGGCGCGTCCTGCGCGTTTATGAAGGAATCCTCGCCCCTCAGGCCGCGACTTCCACGGGCAACTCGCCCGCCTTCCCGCCCTGAATCGCAAAAGCGCGAATCGGCGGCTCGGCCACGGGCGATACGATCAGATAGGCCGCCTCGGGGTAGTAAGCCCGCTCGATGTCCCGCGCCGAAGGGGAGTTGCCGCCGGCAGGATGAGAATGGTAGATGCCGACGAGCTCCAGACCTTGCTCTCGCAAGCGGCGAAACAAGTCGAACAGTTCCCGCGGCGGAATCTCGTAGGCCACTGGGCTGGCGAGGGCGTTCGTCCCCGGCAGAATGCGTTCGACGTCGTCACCGTGCCCGCCCAACAAGCCACAGCACTCCAGCGGAGCGTGCCGACGAGCTTCCTCGACGAGACGCTCGGCGATGCGCTGGGGCAGTCGAATCCGCGCGCGCATCGGCAAGCGCCCTCGCTTTCGTCTCAATGGATGCGCAGACGCCGCCGGAGAAACGCGGGCGTATCCAGGTCGGCGGGATTTGCACCGGCCTTCTCGGTCACGGGCGCCAAGTGTTTTCTGGGCAGGGGCACAACGCGCGGGAGGCCGGGACGCGCGCGCGCAGCACTCGCCAGCGCGGCACCCTGGCGTCCCTGCTCGAAGCCCGTAGCGATGACCGTCAGCTTGACCGCGTCCTTCAGCGCGCGATCCCGCACCGCGCCGAAGATGATGTTCGCGTCTTCATGCGCAATCTTCTGGATGAAGGAGCAGGCGTCCTGCACCTCGTGCAGCGCCAGGTCGTCCGAGCCGGTGATGTTGATGAGCACACCGCGGGCGCCCTGTATGGAGCCGTCGTCGAGCAGCGGGCTGGCCACGGCGCGCCGCGCCACTTCCACGGCGCGCTGCGAGCCGCGCGCCACCGCCAGGCCCATCACCGCGTGGCCCATTCCCTGCATGATCGCGCGCACGTCGGCGAAGTCGCGATTCACGATCCCGGGAATCGCCACGATATCGGTAATTCCCTGCACCGCCTGGCGGAGGATGTCATCCGCGATGCGGAAGGCTTCAAAGAAGCTCGTGCCTTTCGCCACCGTCGCCAGCAGCCGCTCGTTGGGAATGCAGATGAGGGTGTCGACGCACTCGACCAGTTCCGACAGACCCTGCTCGGCCTGCAGCATGCGCCGCTTGCCCTCGAAGCCGAACGGCTTGGTCACCACCGCCACGGTCAGCGCGCCCAGTTCCGAGGCAAGACTCGCGATGATGGGCGCCGCGCCGGTGCCGGTGCCCCCGCCCAAGCCCGCGGTGATGAACACCATATCGGCGCCTTCCAGCGTCTCCACCAGCTTGGTCGTGTCTTCGAGGGCCGCCTGCCGGCCAATCTCCGGGTTGGCGCCCGAACCCAGCCCCTTGGTCAGCTTGGCCCCGAGCTGCAACCTGAGTTTTGCTTTCGAGAGCTTCAGCGCTTGCAGGTCGGTGTTGGCCGCCAGAAATTCCACTCCTTGCAGGCGAGCCTCGATCATCCGGTTGATGGCATTGCTGCCGCCACCACCGACACCGATGACCTTGATGCTCGCTGCATTGCGCACTTTTTCGCCATACGCTGTTCGACCGTTACTGCCGTTGTTCATACGCGCTCCTGCCTCCACAAGAGTTTCCCGTTCTCCGAACTCAACCCCGACTGTCCCTGCTCGTGCCAGAGAGTCTTCAGGCGACCCAGCAGGCCCCTTGGCTTCCGCTGCTGTAACTCGCGGATGCGCTTGCCATGCAGCACCAGTCCCACCGCCGTCGCATATGCAGGATCTTTCAAAACAGACCCAGAACCTGCCGGCGCTGCCAGGCCTGCCACACCCACAGGCTTCCCCAAGCGAGCCGGAAGTTGCAGTACCTGTTCCGCCAGTGACACCATCGCGTTCAACTGGGCGCCGCCCCCGGTCAGGACTGTCCCTGCGCCCGGCTGGCGATCAAAGCCGCTCCGTGCCATGTCATCACGCACGAGCGCGAAGAGTTCGGCCGCCCGTGCCTCGAGAATTTCGCACACGGTCCGGCGCGAGGCCACGCGGCCGCCCGTGCCGGCCAGCTCCACCAGCGTGTCCTCCCGCAGCCAGCGTCGGCCCGCGCAGCCGTACGCGCGCTTGATGCGTTCGGCTTCCCAGAGCGGCGTGCGCAATCCCACCGCCAGATCGTTGGTGAAATACTCGCCGCCCACTGGTACCACGCCGGTCGCGCGCGGCGAGCCGTGCTCGAAAAGAATCCACTCCGTCGTGCCGCCGCCGATGTCCACCAGCACCACGCCCAGCTCCCGCTCATCGTCGCTCAGGCAGGCCTCAGCGCTGGCCATCGGTTCCAGCACTGTATCGAGCACCAACACCCCGGCGCGGTTCACCACGCCTACGAGATTCTGCGTCGCCAAGCTGTCGGCGGTGACAATGTGAACGTTTACCTCCAGCCTCCGTCCCAGCATACCCACCGGGTCGCGCAGCCCGTTCTGCTGGTCGAGCAGGAATTCCTGGGGGAGCACGTGCAAAACCTCGCGATCCTCCGGCAGGCTGACCGCGCGCGCGGCCTCGATGGCCCGGCGGACATCCTCGAGCGTCACCTCGCGTGGCCGCTCGCCGAGCATGATGCCGCCGCGGCTGTTGATGCCTTTGATGTGGCTCCCGGCAACGCCAATAAATGCGCTCTCAATGGGCACGCTCGCCGCCGCTTCGGCTGCCTCCACCGCCTGCCGCAGCGCGCTCACCGCCGCTTCCAAACTCACCAGCACACCTTTGTGGAACCCGGCCGACTCCGCCACTCCGGAGCCACGCAGGTGAACCAGCCCGTTTTCATCCAGTTCGCACAGCAGCGCGCTGATCTTGCTGCTGCCCAGATCGAGTGCGGCGAGGTAGCGGTCTGGCTGCTTCATCGCCCTCTGCCGTGCGGATTTGTCGTTACGCTCGGATTCAACACCAGTTGGCCGCGATAGCGGAGATCCACGGTGTGCACCGGCTCGCCACTCTTCTGCCAGAGGCTGCGGTGCTCGAGGTAAGCTTCGTATTTCTCCCGCCAGCGGTCGCGGCCGAAGTAGAGAACGACCGCCTTCCCCCTCTCGATCACTGTGGCCCGCAGGTTGTCCGGATCGGAAAGATCCACTTCCGAGATGTCCGTGCTCTGCGCTTCCTCGCCTGCATCGAGATCGCGCAAAAATTCCAGATAAAGAGCAACGCGTTCTTTCTTCTGCGCGCGTGTCAAGCCGGGTGGGAAACCCGTCAGCACGGGAAACGTGAAGGTCGCGCCGGCGGGCCGTTCCAGCACGACCCCGGCAGCGTCCACGAGCAAAAGATCTTTTCCTTGCCGGAGGAAGGCCACAGGGATTCGCTCCTCAATCACGACTCGCAACCGATTGGGCCACACCCGCTGCACGCGCGCATGCTCGACCCAGGCAGTTCCTTCGAGGGCCAGCCGCCGCTCCTCGAGCGGAATCGTGAAGACGCTGCGGCCGGCATCCTCGACGAAGTGTTCGCGCAGCACCCCCGGAGACGCAAACTGCAGATTCTCCAGCTCCACTGCCTCCTTGCTCGGCAAACGGAACCATGACGCCGAGACCGCATAGCCGTAACTCACGTAGCCAACCCCGCCCACCACGGCGACCACTGCCAGCGCCAGAAAGAGCCGTGGCCGCCAGCGTAGCAGCCGCCGCCAGAGCGCCCGCCGACGCACCTCGGGCTTTCGCTCTGCGCGCAGATAGCGTGCGGGGGCCTCGTCGGCCAGGTCTTCGAGTTGGCGGCGCTGGGCCGGAGTCATTGTTTTTGCGCCCACACGATGACTTCGTTCTCGAGCTCGACGCTGAACGCCTGCTGAATGCGCTGGCGCACGTCTTCGATCAGAGCGAAAAAGTCGTCCGCCGTGGCGTCGTAGCGATTGACGAAAAAATTGGCGTGCTGCTCGGAGACTACCGCCCCGCCCCGCCGATGACCCTTGAGGCCAAGTTCGTCAATCATCTTCCCCACCGAGCCGCCGGACGGGTTCTTGAAGATGCAGCCGGCGCTCTTCTGGTTCAGCGGCTGCGAGGCCCGGCGCTTCTCGTTGCACATCTTGATAGCGGCGCGAATCTCCTCGTAGGGACGCGGCGGCAGCCGGAGCTCGCAGCCGAGCATGATGTCCTCGGGCGCAAAGGAGGTATGGCGGTAGTCGAACGAGATTTCTTCCGCCCCGAGTGTCTCAATCCGCTGCTCTGCCGCCCGGAAGACCGTGACCGAGCGGACAAACTGGCCAATCTCCGTGCCGTAAGCGCCCGCGTTCATCCGCAGCGCTCCCCCGACGGTCCCCGGAACGCCGATAAGCCCTTCCATACCGCCGAGGTTCCTCCGAGCACATTCGGTCACCGTGCGGCCGAGGTCGGCCGCCGCTTCCACTTCCACGCGCTCGCCGTCAAAGCGCGCCCCTGCCTGCCGTGTGGAAAGATGCAATATCACTTCCGGCAACTCCCCCTCGGCCACCAGCACATTCGTCCCGCCGCCGAGCAGCCGCCAGGGAATGCCCTCCTGGCGCAGCCAAGCAATGAGCTCGGGGAGCCGCTGCGGCTCTTCCACGATAAGCAGGTCGGTCGTGCCACCCACGCCGAGCGAGGTCCAGTCGGCCAGGCGCTCGCCGGGACGGTAGTCCACCCCCAACTCCCGCAGCACGGTCGCAGCCTGCGCGTGCTCAATCCGCATGTTGCGCTCCCACGGCCGACACCAGCCGCGCGGCCAGTTGTTCGCCGGCACGCCAGATATTCCCGGCCCCCAGTGTCAGCACGGCATCACCTGCGCGCAGCTGCGGCAGGATGAATTCCACGGTTTCTTCCGGAGTTGGACAGTGAGTCACGTTCCGCTGTCCGGCACGCTTCAGTGCCTCAACCAGCCTGGCCGAAGTGATGCCCGCTATAGGCGGCTCGCTCGCCGGGTAGATGTCCGTAACCACGAGCAGGTCGGCCTGACCGAAACAAGTGAGGAAATCATCCCAGAGATGTTGCGTGCGTGTGTAGCGATGCGGCTGAAAGAGCACCACCAGGCGCTGGAAGCCGCAGCCACGG
>JACQTG010000104.1 GCA_016210895.1 Acidobacteriota bacterium | reverse complement strand
TTGGGCGCCGTGCCTTGCACGAGCAGCGGAAACTTCACCCGCGACTCGACTCGCCGGTAGATTTCCTGCATCTGGGTGTAGCTGGTGAAGAGCACGAACGCCCGGCCCTGGGTGGCGACGAGCAGGCGGGTAATCTCTTCGGCCGCCTCCGGCACAAAACCCGGGGAGCGGATGTCCGGCAGGGCCTCCGGGATGTAGAGCAGAGCCTGGCGGGCGTAGTCGAACTGCGGCGGCAAAACCTTTTCCTGCGCGCCGCGGACGCCGAGCCGTGCCTTGAGGTAGTCGAACTGGCTGGCCACAGCCAGCGTGGCTGAGGTCAGGATGATGGTGTCGTAGCGGTCGAAGAGCCGCTCCCGCAGCAGGTTCGAGACATCAATCGGCGTCGCCTGCACGAACACACCGCGGTTGCGCCGCTCGTACCAGAAGACAAAGCCGCGCTCACTGCTTTCCAGCAGAAAGCTCAGTGCCGTTCGTAGCTCGGCTGCCCGCCGGATCAGGTTCGCAATCTCCTCCGGCCTTTCCCGCAACGAGGCCAACTCGACTTCGAGACTCTTGAGCGCAACGAGCAGCGCGTCGTAGTTTTCCCGGTGGCGGTCGAGGAACTCCTCTCGGTCGTCGAACGGGAAGCGACCTTCCGCACCAGGAAAGAGCGCGAAGAACTCTTGCGTGCGCTCGCGCAAGTTCCGCAGCCGCTTGCTCACCGGCTTGGCGCTGAGCTGCTTGCGGCGCAGAGTTTGCTCGGTGTCACGGGCCAGGTCTTCCAGGCGATAGTTCGAGACCTGGGTGCCGAAGTATTGGCTGGCGACTTCCTCCAGCTCGTGCGCTTCGTCGAAGATGATGGCCGAGTAGTCCGGGATGATGCTGCCGAAGTCGTCCTGGCGCAGGGCCAGGTCGGCGAAGAATAGATGATGGTTGACGATGACGAGGTCGGCCGCTGCAGCGCGCTGGTGCATCCACGTGATGAAGCAGCGCTCAAACTGCGGGCATTTCTTGCCCGTGCAGGTCTCCGCGCGGGCGTCAATCCGCGTCCAGAGCTCCGACTGGTCGGGCAGAGTCTCCAGTTCGGCGCGGTCGCCAGTCTCAGTCGTCTTTTCCCACTCGCGGATGCGGGCGTAGTGGTCAAGCTCCTCCAGCCCCTTGAGCACCGGCTGGCCTTCCAGGTCGTAGAGCTTTTGCCGACAGAGAAAATTGGCCCGGCCCTTCATATAGGTGGCGCGGATTTCGCCCGGCAGCTGCTGCTGTAAGAAGGGGATGTCCTTGTAGAAAAGCTGCTCCTGCAGATTTTTCGTCCCGGTGGAGATTATCACCCGCCGTCCGCTGCGGATGGCCGGGATCAAGTAGGCGAGCGTCTTGCCGGTGCCGGTGCCGGCTTCGATGATAAGGTGGCGCTTCGCGCGAAAGGCCTCCTCGACGGCTTCGGCCATCTCGAGCTGCCCGGGCCGGAACTCATACTGCGGGTGGCAGCGCGCCAGCAGCCCAGCGGGACCAAAGAACTCCCGCAGCGAAGTTGCCGATTGCAGCGTTGGCTCGGCCATCGTTAGTCCAATGCCTGTCGCAGCAGACGACGGAAGCGCGCCCGCGCAGCTGCCCTTCGTTCGCTACGCAGCAGTCTCAGAAGGCGTGTGTCCGCCAGGCGACGAAAAGCTCGGGCGCGTTCTCTCTCGGTCGGCAGCGCGCGGATGATCTGGCGGCGCGCCCCGGACAACCAGCGCGCCAGAATCCCGTACTCGCGCCCTACCGTGCGTTCGAGCTCCTGCCGCAGCGTGCGCGCCAGCGCCGGGCGCGCCCCGCCGGTGGAAAACGCCACCACCACGTCCCCGCGACTGAAACTCGCCGGAACGAGAAAGTTCGAGCGCTCGGAGAGGCTAGCTAGGTTGCAGAGCAAGCCTCGTCCGGCAGCGTCGTGCGCGATTCGTCGCTGTGTGGCCTCGTCATCGGTGGCGCCGATGACGAGAAAAGCACCACGGAGGATGCCGGGCGCGTAGCGCTGGCGGCGATGCCGGATGCGGCCGCTGCGCGCCAGGCGCGCCAAACCAGGCGTCACCTGCGGGCTCACCACGGTCACCTCGGCTCCCGCACGCAGCAGTGTTCGCACCTTGCGCTGCGCCACTGGCCCGCCGCCGACCACCACGGCACGTTGCCCCTCGAGCTTCAACAGTACAGGATAGACACGCAACCGCGGTCGGCTCCTTGTCCCACCGCCGAATGTGCAGACAGGTACAATAGCACAGAGCCGCGCGATGCTGAATCAAGGCCAGGACGCGTCGAAGCTGCCGCTGGTGGCGATTGTGGGCCGGCCCAACGTGGGCAAATCGGCCCTGTTCAACCGCCTCACCGGTCAACGCCGCGCCATTGTCACCAATGAACCCGGCATCACCCGCGACCGCCTCTACGGCCGCGCTGCCTGGCTGGGCAAATGGTTCGAAGTGGTGGACACGGGCGGGCTCGTGCCGGACGAGAAGGCGGAGTTGGCGCAGGACATCCTGCGCCAGGCGCGTGTGGCGATCGATGCGGCCGCCAAGGTCGTGCTGGTGGTGGACGCCCGCACCGGTCCGACGCCGCTCGACGCCGACCTCGCGCGCCTGCTGCTCCGGACCGGCAAGCCGGTGGTGGTAGCCGCCAACAAGGTGGACGCAGCTGGCCTCGAGTCGCTGGCATTGCCCTTTCACGAACTCGGCATCGCACCCG
>JACQTG010000108.1 GCA_016210895.1 Acidobacteriota bacterium | reverse complement strand
CCCTACGAGGGACAAGCTGGATTTCATCGTTTCCTCCCGTCGGCTTCGAATCTGGGACCGGCGTGGAACCCGTTTTTCTGGACCGCGCGCCCCGCTAGCTCGTGAACTGCAAGTTCATCGGTTTGGGGTTCTTGGGGTCGGAGTAATCGTAGAAGCCACGGCCGGCCTTGCGGCCGTGCCAGCCGGCGGTCACCATGCGCCGCATCAGCGGCGGCGGGGCAAAGCGGGTCTCGCGGTACTCCTCGAACATGATCTCGGCGATGTAGAGCGTAGTGTCGATGCCGACGAAGTCAAGCAGGGTAAACGGTCCCATGGGGTGGTTCAGGCCCAGCTTGATGGACTTGTCAATGTCAGGGATGGAGCCGAAGCCCAGCTCGTAGATGCGCACGGCATCGAGTAGATAGGGAACCAGCAGCCGGTTGACGAGAAACCCTACGCGGTCCCACGTCCGCACGGGCTCCTTGCCTAAGCGGACGGAGAACTCGACGATCTGGTCGAAGACCTGTTCGTCAGTCATGATGGTGCGGATGACCTCGACCAGCTTCATCAGCGGCACTGGGTTCATAAAGTGAAGGCCCAGAAAGCGCTCCGGGCGCTGGGTGACGGCGGCCATTTCGGTGATGGAAATGGAAGAGGTATTGGAGGCTAAGATAGTGTCTTTGCGGCTGAGGGCATCGAGTTCGCGAAAGAGGTCTTTTTTGAGCTGCGGATTCTCGGTGACGGCTTCGATGACGAGGTCGGAGTCCTTGAGGTCAGCGACGACCGTGGTGCTCTTGAGCCGGCTGAGAGTATTTTTCTTTTCCACTTCGCTGAGCTGCTGTTTTTCGACCAACTTGGACAGGCTGCGCTCCATCAGTTGGAAGCCCTTGTCGAGCAAGGCGTCGTTGACCTCGCGCACCGTGACCTCGTAGCCGGCCATGGCCGTCACCTGGGCGATGCCCGAACCCATCAACCCGCACCCCACAACCCCTACTTTCTGAATCTCCATCGTTCCCTCCTCCGCTGAGCTGGTTTAGTGAATCGGTGCGGGGCTGGCAGGATTGCACCCCGCGGGGAAACTCGTCGTGCGCTAGAGGACGACGTCCTTGTCGCCTTCCTTGCGCGCGGCTTCCAGCGAGAACTCAGCGCGGTTGATGACGTCGGTGACCGTGTCGAGCACGTCGAAGTCGGGTCGCACCTTGGCCTCGCTGATGCCGACGCTGAAGGTCACGCTGCTCTTGCCGTCCGCCAGCTTCAAGCCGACGAGCAGCTTGCGCATCTTCTCCACCACCGTCCTGGCTTTCTCCACCGTCGTATCGGGGAGGACAATGGCGAGCGAGGTGGCCGTGTACTTGACCGCGATGTCGCTCTGCCGCAGGTTCGACACCACGGTTTCGCCCGCCTGCTGCATAAAGCGCTGCACCGTCGGCTCGCCCAACTGGCGAATCAACTGTCCGCCCTTGTCGAGCTCGATTAGGGTGAGGGCCAAGGACGTGCCCTGGCTCTTGGCGCGCGTGGCTTCGCTCACCAGACAGTCGATATAGTTGCTGCGGCTGACCAGGCCGGTAGTTTCGTCGGCCACGCCCATGGTCTTCATCAGCGTGCGCAGGCGGGTGTGGTTGACGGCGATGATGACCTGGTCGGCCACCGCCTGCAGCAGATAAACCTCGTTCGGCTTCCACTTGCGCACGCTGTCGGCCTGCTCGACCACGAGCACGCCGGCTTGCTCCTGCTTCTCCTTGTCCACCAGGAGCACGGCCAGGAGCGACTTCGCACCCACCTGCTGCAGTTCGGGCGTCAGCGTCTCATCCAGCACCAGCGAGCCTGCCGCCAGGTAGTCGTGCTGCGCCAGAAGGCTCAGCAGCTTCATCACCACCGGCCCGGAGGATTGCGGCACGCCCAGCGCGCAATACTCCACCGCCGTGTTCGGCGCCGCGCCCGAGCGACCGAGGACGCCCAGGCAACGGCTCGCTTGCAGGTACTTTCCCACCTCACTCACCCCCAGATAGATAACGTTCTTGGGACTGCCTTGCCGATAGAGCCCGTGGGTGATTTCCGAAATCTTGGCCAGGTCACTGACTGTCTCGGCCGACATCGCCGGCGCCGCGGCAGTCGCACCGGGAGCCACTTCGGCGGCCGGCTTGGCCGGAGCACCGGCTTTGAAGGACTTGGGAAAGTACTGGGCCTGCTCATAGAGCTTGCGCAGGCGCTCGTTCGTGGCTTCCTCGCCCGGAAAGAGTTCGGCGATACGCTGGAGTTTCTCCACCGCCTTCGCCTGCAGGGAGTACTGCAGGAAAATCTCCACCTGAACCAACAGGTCTTCGAGCAAACTCTGCATCTTGCGCGGGTCGCCAGCCGGGATTTCCTCCTCTTTGATTACTTCTTCCCGCTGGCCGCGCACGGAGGCCTGCGCGCTCGCACCGCCGGTAAGGCCTATGCGAGCGGCCAAGTTGTTGTAGCGTGCCGTGTCCACCTTGCCCTTGAGCTGCTCGAGGCGCTTCTGGTTTTCAAAGTCGTAGGGGTCAACGTCAATCATCCGCTGCAAGGCCTCAATCGCCTTGTCGAACTTCTTACCCTCGAGATAGAGCTTGAAGAGGTGCCCCAGAACCTCGCTGTAGCGCGCTTCCTGATTGGCCTCGTTGAAGGTCTCGGCAGTGAACTCGACCAGCGGCATCAAGGTCTGGTTCAGGCGGTAGAGCGTGTTCATCCGCTCGACAAAATCCCGCTGCCGGCGCGCCCCGTAGAGCCGCTCTTTGACCTTGCTCAGAATCCGCAAGCCCTCCTTCACCTGGCCCGACTGCAAATGCAGTGCAGCCAAGTCGAACAGCTTCTCGAACCCATCGGGCTGTGCTTGGTAGAAGATCTAGAGCACTTCCTCGGCCTCTCGAAACCGCTTCACCACCAGCAAGGCCTCACCCAAGGTGGAAAGGATAGCCGGGTCTTGCTCGCTTTCGGCGTAGAGCGGCAGCAGGAGGTCAACCGCACGCTCCGGCTTACCCGCGGCTATCTGTGCCTGGGCATAGCTGAGCAGAATGGAGCGTTCTCCTGGGCAGAGCTTCTGGGCCTCCTCGTAGAACTCGAGCGCCTGCTCCACCTTGTCAGCACGCACAAGCTGGCCCGCCCGCAGGTAGGCCTTGGCGGCGGCCTCCGCCTTTCCCAGCCGCTGCGCCACCTGTGCCAGCCGCACCTGAAACTCAGCGCTTTCGGGGTCGAGCGCAGCCATCTTCTCCAAGCACTGAAGTGCGGCTGCGTCCTGGCGGGCTTTTTCGAACAAGTCCGCCGCCTGCTTGTAAGCCGCGACGGCCTCGGCGGTTTTCGACTGCCGGTGCAGCAAGGCCGCGAACCGAAACAGCCGCTCGGGCGGCTGCGTCGTCCCTTCCAGGTTTTTGTGGTAGAGGGCGATGGCCTTGGCGGCGTCGTTCTGTTCGAAGTAGCGGTCGAACAGCAGGCCGTTGTAACGGTTGGCGGAGTCGGTCTGGTTCAGCCGCGCATAGAGGTCGGCCAAGTTGCGGATCACATCAACGTGGCTGGGAGCAAGCTTGTGGGCAGCTTCGAACTCCTCAATCGCTTGCTCGGTCTTGTTCTTGCTGAGCGCCTTTTCGGCTCGCTCGAGGTGCTTTTCGAGAGGGCTGGCCATGGCTCCCGGTCTGCCGGCTGCGCGCGCCTCTAGAGAGTAGACCCGAAGTCTTTGCCGTTCAACTGGATTTTCCCGGCTCCAGGAGGCAGTCTGTTCCTGTGAGCCCGTCCGAGCTCAGCTGGATTCTTCTGCGGTTTCTCGCTTCTTGACCTCGGCCTGGAGCCGGCCGCGATGCAAGCGCACATCAATTGCCTCGCCCACCTGAACCGCGGCCGCATGTGAAATGACTTTCCCCTCAGCGTCGAACACAATTGCGTAGCCGCGCTCGAGAATCGCCAGCGGACTCAACTGCGCCAGTTGGCCGGCCAGGACTTCCAGACGATGCGCCGCCGCCCGCAGGCGCGTGCGCGTGCGCTCGGCCAGTTGCCGGTGCTGCTCGGCCAGTCGCAGCGCCCTGACGCGCACCAACCCGCGCAGGTCGAAGGCCGTCAGGCGAGAAAGCTGAACGGCGAGCTCCGTGCGCGCGTCGGCGGCGCGATCCCGCAGAGCTTGGATGAGCCGGCTGTGCAACTCATCGGCGCGCTGCGCCTGCTGGTGCAGGAAGGCCTGGAGCCGGCGGAAGCCGCGATGCGCGAGCAGCTCGGTCAGGCGCTGTCGCGCGTGCAGAACCTGATACTGGAAGTCGCGCGTGAGCTTGCTTTGAAGCGAAGCGATATTGGCCAAAAACTCGTCCTTTCGCGCCACCACCATTTCGGCGGCCGCCGAAGGCGTAGGCGCACGCACGTCGGCGACAAAGTCGGCGATCGTGAAATCCGTCTCGTGGCCCACAGCGGAGATGACCGGAATCTTGGAGGCGGCGATCGCCCGCGCCAGTGCCTCTTCGTTGAACGCCCACAGGTCTTCGAGCGAGCCGCCGCCGCGGGCGACGATGAGCACCTGCGGCTGCCCCGGAGCCTGATTGAAGTATTCGATCGCCTCGACAATCTCCTCCGCCGCGCCCTCGCCCTGCACCCGCACGGGATAGACAATCAGGTGCAGCCCTTCGAAGCGCCGCCGCAGGATGCGAATCATATCAGCGACGGCGGCACCGCGCGGCGAGGTAACGAGCCCGATGCGCTGCGGCAGCAGCGGCAGCGGGCGCTTGCGCGCAACTTCGAACAGGCCCTCTTTGCGCAGCCGCTCCTTCAACTGCTCAAAGGCTACTTGCAACGCGCCGTAGCCGGCCGGCTCGAGGTAGCTGACCACGAGCTGGTATTCACCCCGCTGTTCGTAGACCGAGAGTGCGCCGCGGGCGGTGATCTGCAGGCCGTCCTCGGGTCGGAACTTGTAGAACTTCATATCTTTCTTGTGGCAGAAGCAGCGGAGCTGGGCCGTCTGGTCCTTGAGGGTGAAGTAGTAGTGGCCGTAGGGAGAGACGCGGAAGTTCGATACTTCGCCCTGCACCCAGAGGTCGCGGAAGGTCCGCTCCAGAATGTCGCGGATCTGCCCGGTCAGCTCGCTGACCGAGTAGATTCTGCGCTCTGGGACCAAACCCAGCGTCGTCTGGCTCATCGCCACTCCGGAGGCAAAGGAGGCATAAGAAGCACAGGACGCAAACGAACCCTTGTCACAGCTTGCGCAACTCCCTCCACAGTCGATGAAAGAGTGTTCCAATCTTCGCGTATTCCGACTGCATGCCCTCGAGGGCCTTCCCGTTGAGTTAGCCTTCATCGCCGGTGAAGTCGAGCCACACTCTCATTT
>JACQTG010000103.1 GCA_016210895.1 Acidobacteriota bacterium | reverse complement strand
GTGCTTCAACCCGAACTCCACCTGCGCCTGCAGCATCCCCAGCTTGTTCCCGGCGTCGAAGTGGGCGCCTTCGAAGGCGAAGGCATAGACCGCCCCCGAGCGGGCATAGAGCATCAGGCTGTCAGTGATCTGGATCTCCCCCACTGCGCCGGGCTGGGTCTCGTCGATGCAGGCGAAAATTTCCGGCTCGAATACGTAGCGCCCGATGACCCCGTAGCGCGAAGGGGCCTGCTCGGGCGCGGGCTTTTCGACCAACTGCGTGACCCGGAACAACCGCTCCCGCCAGGCGGGCCGCGCCGGGTTCACTGGCTCGACCCCGAGGATGCCGTAGCGCCGCACCTGCTCCCGCGGCACCTCGCGCGTGGCGATGATGCAGCCGGGATGCTCGTCGTAGACCTCGATCAACTGCTTCAGCGCGGGCGGCTGGTTGTCAATGATGTCGTCGGGCAGGAGCACGGCGAAGGGCTCCTCGCCCACTAGGTCGCGCGCGCAGCCGATGGCGTGACCGAGTCCGTGCGGCTCCACCTGCCGCACCGACCAGACCTTGGCCAGGCGCGAGACCTGGCGAATGATTTCGAGCTCCTGGGTCTTTCCGCGCCCGGCCAGGAGCTGCTCGAGCTCGGGGTTCGAGTCGAAGTGGTTTTCGAGCGCGTCCTTGCCCTCGCTCGTCACCAGGATGATGAACTCGATGCCGCTCGCCACCGCCTCCTCCACCGCGTACTGGATGAGCGGCTTGTCCACAATCGGCAGCATCTCCTTCGGCTGGGCCTTGGTGGCGGGAAAGAAGCGCGTGCCTAGCCCGGCCACGGGCAGCACCGCTTTGCGAATTTTGCGTTTGGGTGTCAACGCGTGCGTCAGGAGCCGACCGGCGCGGCAGCGCGGCTGCGCGCCTGCACCAGCTCCACCAACCGCGAGGTCTCGATGTTGCCGCCGCTCAGCACGGCGACGATTTTTTGCTTCTGAATTTTTCCCGCCAGATGCCGCAGCAGCGCGGCCACGCCCACGGCGCCCGAGGGCTCGACCACGAGCTTCTCCTCCTCGAGCAGGCGCACGGTGGCGGCGACGATCTCTTCCTCGGAGACGAGCAGGATGTCGTCCACGTACTGTTGCACCAAGCCGAAGGTCAGCCGGCCCGGGCGCGTGGCAATCAGCCCGTCGGCCACGGTGACCGCGTCGGGCAGCTGCGTCGGCTCACCGCGCGCGAGCGACACCTTCATCGACGGGTTGGCTTCGCTCTGCACGCCGTAAATACGCGCCCGCGACCCGCTCTGCCGCAGCACCGCCGCCGTGCCGCTGATCAGCCCGCCACCGCTCACCGGCACCAGCAGAACGTCAGCGTCCGGAATCTGCTCCAGCAACTCGAACCCCAGGCTGCCGTTGCCGACGATGACGCCCTCGTCGTCAAAGGAATGCACGAGCAGCTTGCCCTGCTCGCGCACGATCCGCTCCACCGTGGCTGTGCGTAGGGAGAAATCATTGGCGCAGAAGACTACCTCGGCGCCCAGTTGCCGCGTCGCCTCCACCTTGTTCGCCGCGCTCCGCTCAAACATCACCACGGTCACGCGCGCGCCCAGCTCGCGTCCGGCATAGGCGATGGCCTGGGCAAAATTCCCCGAGGAGCCCGTGACCACGCCGTGCCGCCGCGCGGCCTCGAGCTTCGGCAGCAGGCCGCCGTAGGCGGCGCGCAGCTTGAAGGAATGCGTGCGTTGCAGGTTTTCCGCCTTGAGATAGACCTGGTTGCCGGTGAGCGCACTCAAGGCATCGGAATAGAGGAGCGGCGTCGCGCGCACCCGCTCGCGCAGCCGCGCGCGCATTTCGACGAACTCGTTGAGTGTGAACATCTCCGCCTGCTGGCTCCCCGCAGGCAAGCCGGCTTACCGCAGGGAAGCATAGTCGCCCCCGCCGCGCTTCGCAACCTTGTCCGGTGGCACCGGCCTCCGGCCGGTGGCTTGTAGCGGCGACGAAGGCCACCGGGCCTGGCCGGCTCAGCGGAGTCACCGCCTTCGTCGCCGGTCTGTAAGCAACTGGCGAGGAATGCGTGGCGAGGCAGAACTGACAGGTAGCCAGCGGCATTCCTCGCCGCTACCCCTCTTCTCTTTCCCTTTGTCATTCCGAGTCTCGATTCCATCGGGACGAGGAATCTGCTTGCCCAACAGCAAACTCCTTCATGTTGCCTCGGCGGGATAGGTAGAGCGGGAGGCTGGTGAGACTATCGGCGCAGCGGGCCGCGCTCGGTGAGCAGCATCACCCCGCGCGCGAAGGGGATGCGTTCGAAATAGCGGTTCACCACACGAACGCGACGCGGCGCGCCCTGCCACAGCTCGGCCGCCGGCTTTTTCTCGATGCGATAGAAGCGCGCGAGCCTGGCGGAAAGAATCTTGGACGTGTCGGCGAGCACGTAGAAGGGCTTGCGCGCCGCCAGCGCTGCTCGCTGCAGCACCTCGGTGCCGATCTTGTTCGCATACGCCGGGGGGAAGACAGCGTCGGCGCCCATCACCACGACATCGGCCTCGCGCACGCGGCTGGGCAAGGCCGCGTCCGCCACCAGCACGACCGGAATCCCCTTGCGTGCCAACTTCGCCGCCAGTCGCCGGCCTTCGAGTTGCGGCCGCCCTTCGGAGCAAATCACTCGTGTGATCTTCCGTCGCGCGGCCAGGACTGCCGCCAGCACCGTGGAGCTATAGGAATAGGTGAGCACGACGGAGCGCCGTCGCAGGCGGGCCGCAAACCGCCGCGCAATCTGCGCGTTGGCCTCGCGCAGTTGCCGGCGAAACCCTTGGAATGCCCGGGCCAGGCTTTGTGGTGAAGCTCGGGGCTGTGCGGATACGCGCTCGACTAGGTCTGCCAGGTTCAGCATCGGGGCCATCGAAGGCTGCGCCTGCCGCGTGGCCCGGGCGAGCTGGC
>JACQTG010000099.1 GCA_016210895.1 Acidobacteriota bacterium | reverse complement strand
GTGCTGGGAATGGAAGCCAACTTTGCCGGGATGAGTTTCCTGACTCTCGAAAAGTTGGGCCAGCTGAAGTATGGCTCCGAACTCATCAACGTCGTCGCCGATGCTCGCCTCGAGCACGGTCCCGGCCTCGGCACGTTCGGCTACGATGATGAGGGCGTGCCCGCACAGTGCATCGACATCATCAAGGACGGCCGTTTCGTCGGCTATCTGAGCTCGCGCGAGACCGCGCCCGCCATCGGCCTGGGTCGCTCGGGCGGCACGATGCGGGCCGAGAGTTGGAACCGCATCCCGCTCATCCGCATGACCAACGTCAGCCTGCGGCCTGGCACCTGGAAGCTTGAAGATCTGCTGGCCGACACCGACGACGCCCTCTATCTCGAAACCAACCGCAGCTGGAGCATCGACGACCGCCGCTACCACTTCCAGTTTGGCACCGAGATCGCCTGGGAGATCAAAGGCGGCAAGAAGACCCGTATGCTGAAAAATCCCAGCTACAGCGGCATCACCACTGAGTTCTGGTCGAGCTGCGACGCCATCTGCGACCACTCGCATTGGACGCTCTGGGGCACGCCCAACTGCGGCAAGGGCCAGCCGATGCAAACCATGGGCACCGGCCACGGCGCTGCCCCGGCGCGCTTCCGCAACGTTCTCGTCGGTGTGGCCTATGCTGAGTGAAGCCGAGTGCCGCGAGATTGCCGAGCGCGTGGTCCGGAGTAGTGCAGCCGATGAGACCGAAGTCTTTCTCCACGCTGGCCAGGGCGCGCTGACGCGCTTCGCCAATAATGTCATCCATCAAAACGTGGCGGAAGAGGGCATCCAGGTGTCCGTCCGTGTGGTGGTGGACAGTCGTACCGCCCGCGCCACGACGAACAAGAACGACCAGGAATCGCTGCGCCGCACCATCGAGCAGGCCCTGGCGTGCGCGCGCTGGCAGCCCAAAGACCCTGACCTCCTGCCTATGCTCGGTCCACAACGCTACACGCCTGTCAACCGTGTCGCGAAGGCGACCGTCAAGCTCACGCCGGAAATGCGCGCGGAAGCCGTTCGCCGCGTGGTCGAGCGGGCCGAGCAATCGGACCTGGCGGCGGCTGGCGTCTATGCCAATAACTATGGCGTCCAGGCCCTGGCCAACTCCCGCGGGCTCTTTGCTTACCACGAGGAGACACGGGCGGAATTCTCGCTCACCTGCCTGAAGGACTCGGCCTCCGGTTGGGCCAAGGCCAACTATGTCTCGGCCGATGAGCTCGGCATTGAGGCGCTGGCCGAGCGCGCCTGTCAGAAAGCGTTGGCCAGCCAAGAACCGAAGGAATTGGCCCCCGGACACTACACCGTTATTCTCGAGCCGGCCGCGGTGCTCGATCTCGTCGGGTTTCTCTTCTACGATTTCGCGGCTACGGCTCTCTCCGACCAGCGCAGTTGCTTCACGGGTCGGCTAAGCCAGAAGGTGTTCGGCGAAAACATCTCCCTCTGGGACGACGTCTATCATCCCTTGCAGACCGGTTCGGCATGGGACGGAGAAGGCGTGCCGCGGAAAAAAATTGCGCTGGTCGACCGGGGCATACTGCGGAATCTCGTGTATGGCCGCCAGGCGGCGCAGAAGGCGGGTACCGAGCCCACGGGCCACGGCTTGCTGCTGCCGAACGAGTATGGCGAGGCGCCGATGAACCTGGTCTTCGCTGGGGGTGAGAGTTCAGTCGAAGAAATGATTCAGAGCACCGAGCGGGGCGTGCTTGTCACCCGCCTCTGGTACATCCGCGAGGTGGACCCGTACGAAAAAATTCTCACCGGGATGACCCGCGATGCCACCTTCTATGTCGCCGACGGCAAGATTCAGTATCCGATCCGCAACCTACGCTTCAACCAGAGCATCATCGAGATGCTCAGTCAAGTCGAACTGCTCGGCCCGGCCGTGCGCGCCGCGGGGGAAGAGTCGTTTGAGATGGTCGTTCCGGCGATGAAAGTTTCGCGCTTTCACTTTACGGAGGTAACGAAATACTGAGGACCGCTCTCCGCCCTGGCGTCTAGCGCCGCTGGCCGAACTCCACCGTGTTGACGATTTTCCGCAAGAGCGACTGCTGAAAGTCGAGCGTCTCCCCTTCTGCCGAAACGCCCAGAAAGGTGTAGTAGGAGTCGCCGTGGGCGAAGTAGATGGCGAGCCCGGTCCAGTAGTGTCCCTCGGCCGAACCGGTGAAATGCCGTTCCAGGGCGGGAAAACCGGCGAAGCGCGTGAAGCGTTCCTCGCGCTTGCGGTAGTCCGGGTAGAGTTCCCGCAGGGAATCCTCTGCCAACTGCGTGTAGGTCACCAAGTCGCCCTCATAGATTTCTTGGCCCACGAGCAGGAGTGTCTTTTCGTCGGGCGTGCCCAGCGCCGCCAGCAGAGGGTTATCGGGTTTGACCAACCCGGGGAAACTGCGCCAGCTTGGCGGCTTGTAGAAGCGGAAGCCAAAACTTTCGTTCGTATAGGAGGTGGCCGTGACGTCTTCGACCATTCTTTCCGGTTTGGGCGGAGGTACCGGACGAGGAACGTCGGCGGGAAGACGCGGTGTCGCGGCCACGGCTGCACGGCCCCCAACCTCGGGGGCGGGAGGGGGCGACCCCGTCGGGGCTCGCGTGCTTCCTCTCACCGGGGTTTGCCCTGGCTCGAGCGTTTGCGGCCCCGTACCGGAGTAGAACACGATTCGCCGAATCTGGTCACGATAGATGACGACCACGCCGGCTTCTGTCTCCACTTTGAAGCCGTTGCGCTCAAAACCGATAATGTGCCCGTCGACCTTCCGGCCATCTACCAGATGAAACTGCTCGGCCGAGAGCTGTGCCGCTCCTGCCCAGCCCACTACGAAAGCCAAAAGCAATCTGCCTACGCAGACGTGGCTTATGACGCTCTGTGCGCGCCTCATTGAGCTAGCTCGACCTCCGCGGGCAGAAAATGTAGCCCAGCGTGCGATAGATGAGCTTGGCAACCAAAAAGTCCGAAGCGTGCAAGCCGGCGGTCGGCAGCAGTTCGACCACGTCCAGCCCCACGATTGTGCGTGCGCGGGCTACCTGCCGCAGCAAGCCCGTCACCTGCTCCCAGTTGAGCCCGCCGGGCTCGGGCGTCCCGGTGGCGGGAAGAATCGCCGGGTCGAAGCCATCCACGTCGATGGTGACGTAGACATGCGGACTTAAGTCGTTCACGACGTACGACGCCCATTCCTGCGTGGACTGTGCCGCTATCTCCTGGGCCCAATAGACCTTCGTTTTAAGCCGGGGCAGAGCAGCGGCCTCTTCGCCCGATAAACTGCGAATGCCCACTTGCACGGCCGGACAAATCTCGAGCACGCGCCGCAGCGCACAGGCGTGGCTGTTCGGATTTCCTTGATAGCTTTCGCGCAGGTCGGCATGGGCATCAAGTTGGAGTACGCTCAGGTCAGAATACCTCCGCGCGACGGCTGAAACGGCCGGTGGTGTCAAACTGTGCTCGCCGCCGAGCAACACGGGGAGCTTCCCGTCGGCGACGAGCCCCGCCACACTCGTGCGAATGTCGGCCAGTACGCGCTCCATCGCTCCGTCTTCGGTGTCCATCTCGTCCAGCGTGTGGATACCGAAGCTGCGATAGGTCTCGCAACGCAGTTCTTCGTCGTAGGTTTCAAGATTGCGCGAGGCTTCGATAATGGCGCACGGACCCCGGCGCGTGCCGTGACCATAAGTCGTCGTGCGCTCGAGTGGAACCGGCAGGATGACCGCGCGCGCCTTCTGGTAGTCGGCAAATTCGTCTTCAATTCCCAAGAAGCGGAAGGGAAGGGCCGTGGGATAACTCTTCAGCATCGAGCCCGATGGCTCCCAATCCGTGACGACAGCAGTGCTGCTGTTAACATAGCTCCCTTTCTACCATCCGTGCCGAGCGCCGACAAGAGGATAGCATTTCGATGAAGAAGAGAAATTGTTTTTCCGACGAAAATCGCGCGGGCAACGTTATACTACTGGCGCACCCTACGTGTGAGGAGAGCGATGCGAAAGAATTCTCACGAGCGCGTCCGACGGCTGCATCACCCTGCGGAGGACAACCTCGTCCCGACCGTTCCCCTCGACCTGTCGAAGATTCACACGATTGATGATTTAGTCCGCGCCCTGGGCTGCACCGCGTTCACCGCCCGGCAGCTCGGCGATGGCGCCGACGTGCTCGAAGCCATGGCGCGGGACAAAGACTGCTGCGTCGTGCTTACTCTCTCCGGGGCCATGACCGTTGCCAAGATGGGACTCGTCATTTGCGACCTGATCGACAGCGGCATCGTTGACTGTGTGGTCTCGACCGGCGCCCTGATGGCCCACGGGTTGGTTGAAGCCATGGGATACGCCCACTACCGCTGCGAACCAAACATGAACGACCCGGAATTATTCCTGGCGGGCTACAACCGCGTCTACGACTCCCTGGAGCCGGAAATCAACCTCGACCAGGTCGAGCATACCGTGCAGGGGATTCTCCAGCCTTGGGACTCGGCGGAAACCGTCAGCAGTTGGAAGCTGAATCGCGCCATTGGCGAGCACTTGGCCCGCACCACGCGCGACCGCGGCATCCTGAAGTCCGCCTATGAGCGTAACATTCCCGTCTTTGTTCCTGCCTTCACCGATTCCGAGCTCGGTATCGACTTCTCGCTTGAGAATCGGCGTCGCGAGCGCGAAGGCCTACCCAAGCTGCAGTTTGATGCCTACGACGACTTCGACCACTTTGTCGATTATCTGCTGGCCCAGGAACGCCTGGGCATATTCACCATCGGGGGGGGCGTGCCGCGCAATTGGGCGCAGCAGTTTGGTGTGTCGATCGAGTTGCGGGTTCGCCGGGGCTACGACCGCTTCCCGCTTAAGCGCTACCAGTACGGCGTGCGGATTTGCCCCGAACCCGTGCACTGGGGCGGCCTCTCGGGCAGTACCTATTCCGAGGGCATCTCCTGGGGAAAGTTTGTTCCGCCTGAGGAAGGTGGCCGCTTCGCGGAGGTGCTGGAAGATGCAACGGTGGCACTCCCGCTGATTGTCGGCGCCGTGCTCGAGCGACTCCGTTGGTGGCAGAAGCGGGCAAGCCGCAAGCGGCCCGCGCGGGCCGGTGGGCGCAAAGCCGTGGCCCTGGCCAACCGCTGACCGGCTGAGCCTACTCGCCACTTTTTCCGGCTTCTTCTCTGGGGCGGTTAGTCTTCACCAAGCAGGATGGCGGTGGTGAGCACGGTTGTCCACAGCCCGCGCTTATCGCCCACCGCCGACTGGGTGATGTTCATCGTGCGCACAATCTTGTTCGAGATCCGGTAAATCTCCTTCTTCTCATCCCAGTTCAAGTCCGGGTCGAACTCGACGTCGAGTACCGTGGCCAGCATCTCGGCGGCGAGTTCTTCCGCGTATTCGCCCGCATGGTCTTCTGTCTCGCCGAAGGAGTGGTGCTCGGAGAGATAGCCGTACATGGATTTGTCGGCGGGCAAGGCCAGGCCAATTGAAGCGGCGATCAGACGGTGTGGTTCACGCGTGGAGTTTTCACTCAACACGCAGAAGGTGACCTGGCCTGGGCGCAGCATCTTTAATCCTTCCGAGCGGGAAATCAGTTTGCAATGCGGCGGAAAAATGCTGGAGACGCGGACGATATTGCAGGCGGCGATGCCCGCAGAGCGAAGTGCGAGCTCGAAGCTCGACAGCCGCTCGCGGTGCTTCCCGACCCCTTTGGTCAGGAAAATTTTTTTGGCGACAAACATCTCCCGCCCCGCTCTCGCTCCGCGCACCGAGCCGCGAGCAAGGCCTGGGTCAGCAAGATCTTTCTTACCGCCGAAAAATCTTGCCAAAAAAATTTTGTGGCTAACTATGCGGAAAAGTCTAACAGGTGTCAATACCCATCTTTGGCGAAAACGTGGGGCTTGACGCGGCCGCGGGCTTCGGTTAGGGTGAGGGCCCATCATGACGATGGTGGGGATGCCGCAAGCCTCCCACCCGCATCGTCACCTTTCCCAGGAGGATGTATGACGCCGAAAGAGGTGTTGGCCTTTGCGGAACACAACCACGTGCGGGTCGTTGACCTCCGTTTCACCGACTTGCCCGGGTTGTGGCACCACGTTTCTTTCCCCGCTCATCAGCTCGAGGATTCCTCGTTCGAGGATGGTTTCGGGATTGACGGTTCGAGCATTCGCGGCTGGGCCGCCATCCACGAAAGCGACATGCTGCTCGTGCCTGATCCCGCCACCGCCATGCTCGACCTGTTCCGCGACGTTCCCACCCTCACCATGATCGGCGACATCATCGACCCCATCACCAAGCAGCACTACCCGCGCGACCCGCGCTACATCGCCAAAAAAGCGGAAGCCTATCTTGGTTTCACCGGCGTCGCCGACGCCGCCTACTTCGGCGCCGAAGCCGAGTTCTTCATCTTTGACAACATCCGCTTCGACCAACGGGAGAACTGCGGCTTCTATTT
>JACQTG010000100.1 GCA_016210895.1 Acidobacteriota bacterium | reverse complement strand
TGCCCTGTCAGCCCTCGGTCAAGCGTGCGACCCGTGCCTATTTGCGCGCCAAAAAAGAGAAGCTGGGACATCTGCTGCTGCTCTAGCTCAGCGGGTTGACCAGGTGTCGGTTGCGGGGACGGGGGCGGACTCAGCCGCCGCCGACGAAGTGGACAATCTCGAGCTCGTCGCCTGCCTCCACACGCACGGTTTCCCAGGCCTCGCGCGGTACAATCGTGCGGTTGCACTCCACCGCTACCCGGTCAGCGGGAATGCTCAAATGTTGCAGGAGCTCCCGGATGGACAATGCAGCCGGCAGCGGGCGTCGTTCGCCATTCAGGATCACTTCCACTGTCATTCTCTGCGGTGCAGGGTGTATTTGATTTCGTCGCGCTGTGTTCCGGCGTTGGCTTCGATCCACAGCTCGGCTCCCCCGGGGCCCAGGCGTGGCATAGGCAGTTGGATTTCTGCTTCCCCGTCGGTGTTGGTGGCGATTTCCAGCTCGACCGGCTGGGCGGTGCTGGCCTGAATCCGGGCGCGGACGGTCGCCTCCAGGGGGCGGTTCGTGCCGCGTTCGGTCACGCGGACGCGCAGGACAGCCGTAGTCCCGACCATGAACTTTCCCGGATTGACCAACTGGACGCTGATGCCCGTGCGGGACTCGGCCGCCACTTCGGCCATCTCCGGTAGCTGCCCGGTGCGAATCTCCTCGATCAGTTGCTGGTGCTGGCGCTCCAGCATGGCGTGAAGCTCGGATTCGTTGAAGTCGGGCGAGGAGAGAAAGGCGCGGTAGCTGGTGGTGCGCGTGGCCAGCACGCGCCCGCTCACATAGACCGTAGTGCCAATTACAGGATTGCCCGGCCCGCGGTCTTCTGTCTCCACGTGAAAGACAGTGTCGTCGACGCGCACGTCGGTGTTGAAACCGAAGATCATACCGGTTGATGGCCTCCTGATTGCGCTAGACGTGCGGCGGACGTGCCCGCAGCCTGCGATGGCCTCTGCTTGACAAAGATTGGTGCCCTTCCTATAGTGAAGTTTTCGAGTCGTTCCGTGCGGTTTTCATTATAGCAGGACGCTGTTTCCTCTCAAGAAAATGGAGCAGACCTACCTGGGCAGTTATGCGCCGGTTCTTATTCACCTGCTGGTCGTGGGCCTGCTGGCAGGCCTGCTGCTCGTGCTCTCGTCGGCGATTGGGCAGAAGAAGCCGACTCTGACCAAAGCCATGCCCTACGAATGCGGAATGATTCCGCTGGGGGATGCCCGCGAGCCCTTGAACGTGCGCTTCTATCTGGTGGCGATGATTTTCATCCTCTTCGACGTCGAGGCCATTTTTCTCTTTCCCTGGGCTGTCATCTACCGCCAGTTGCGTTGGTTCGGGTTCATTGAGATGTTCTTGTTCCTGGTGATCATTTTCGCCGGCTATCTCTATGCCTGGAAGAAGGGGGCACTAGACTGGAGCTGAGCCCGATTCAATGACCCTGCGCGTCGCGCCCGAAAACCATCCCCTCGTCACTCGAATCCGCTCTGCCTATCCCCAGGTCGTCCTGAGCGCCCATCTCTTCCGGGAAGAGCTGACCATCGAGGCAGCGGCTGCGGCCGGGCGGGCTATTTTGGAACTCTTGAAGACTGACCCCGAGCTTGCCTACGTGTTTCTGGCCGACTTGACGTGTGTGGATCGCTATCCCGTCGAGCCGCGCTTCGAGATCATCTATCACTTGCTTTCGCTCAAGACGCGCACGCGCCTCCGCCTCAAGGTGCATGTCCCAGGCGAGAATCCGCGCCTAGATTCGGTGACCGGCTTCTGGCCGGCAGCCAACTGGCTCGAGCGCGAAGTGTTTGACCTGTTCGGAGTCCAATTTGCCGGCCACCCGAATCTCCGGCGTTTGCTCATGCCAGACGATTGGGAAGGCCACCCCCTGCGCAAGGATTATCCCGTGGAGGGCCCGCGCTGATGGCGAGGACGACAACCCCGGTCGTGCCCTCGGCGCGGACCATGGTGCTCAATGTCGGACCCCAGCACCCGTCTACGCACGGCGTGCTCCGGCTGGTGCTCGAACTGGACGGCGAAACGATCGTCCGCGCCACCCCCGACATCGGTTTCCTCCACACCGGGATCGAGAAGAACAGCGAAAAGCTCTTCTACGCCCAGGTCATTACCCTCACCGACCGTATTGACTACCTGGCTCCGCTCTCGAACAACCTGGCGTACTGCCTGGCGGTGGAGAAACTGCTCGGCCTTGAGATTCCAGCCCGCGCGCAGTGGCTCCGCGTCCTACTGACTGAACTCACCCGCATCAACAACCACCTCGTCTGGCTCGGCACCACGGCGCTCGAACTCGGCGCCATGACTGTTTTTCTCTACACCTTCCGGGAGCGGGAGGAAATTCTGCACCTCTTTGAACTCGTCTCCGGGCAGCGGATGATGACCAGCTACTTCCGCATCGGCGGCGTCGCACTGGAGCCTCCACGGACGTTTCACGAATGCGTGGACCGGTTCCTGAAGAGCTTCCCCGCGCGCATTGAGGAATACGAAGACCTACTCACCGAGAATCGCATCTGGTTGGCGCGTACCCGCGGCATCGGCGTTATGAGCAAGGAAGTTGCGCTGGACTACTCCATTTCCGGCCCGAACCTGCGCGCCGCTGGCCTAGCTTGGGATTTGCGCAAGGTGCACCCCTACTCGAGCTATGAGCGCTTTGACTTCGACGTGCCCGTCGAAACCGCGGGCGACGCTTACGCCCGCTACCGCGTGCGCATCGAAGAGATGCGCCAGAGCGTGCGCATTGCCCGTCAGGCGCTGGAGGGCCTGCCCGAAGGCCCGGCGATGGCGGACGCACCCGGCGTCGTCTTGCCGCCGCGGGAGAAGATGAAATCGGAGATGGAAGCGCTCATCTACCACTTCAAGATCGTCACCGACGGCTTTGCGCCGCCGGTGGGCGAGGCCTACGTGCCGGTTGAGGGGCC
>JACQTG010000098.1 GCA_016210895.1 Acidobacteriota bacterium | reverse complement strand
GCGGCGCGCTCGAGCGCCTCCAGGCCCTGGCGGTGGCGCCCGGTTTCCAGCTGCGTCAGGCCCAGGTAGGCCCAGGCAAGCGCATGCTGTGGCGCAGCGATCAGCAGGCCCCGCAGGCGCTCCTCCGCACCTGCGAAGTCAGCTTGGCCGAAGGCTGCGACTGCCTGCTCAAAGAGCGCCTGGACCTCCGCCTCGGTCATCGAAGGGTCACCAACGCCCTTGGGGAGGGCGGGTGGCGTCGAGGCTGACCACCGCCTCCGTGCCCACTACGGTGGCGTTGTGCAGGGTCTCGGCGGGAATCTCGATCATATCGCCCGGGCCGAGAATGAACTCCCGGCCTTCGGCACCGATCTTCAGGCGGCCTGCGAGCACGCTGTCCTTCTTGTCCACGGCGTGGGTGTGGTCGTCGAACACAGTGCCAGGCGGGTAGACGTAGCGGTGGACGCTGTAGCCTTCCTCTTCGAGGCGCTGTCGCATCGCCGCTTCGCTCAGCTCACCCCAGGCTGGGTCCCATTTTTCCCTCCGCACGGGCATCAGGGCTCGCTCCGGAAGAGTTGCAGGACATTCTCCTCGGGCAGCGGCGGCCGCATGGCGACTTTCAGGTTTTCCTCCACGTGCTCGACTCGACTCATGCCGACGAGGGCGGTGGCGACGCCGGGCGCTGAGCGCGCGAACTGGAGCGCGCGCTGGGCGTCGGTGTCGAAGCCGCCGAGCGCCTGCCGCAGAGCATCGGGCAGGCCCGAGGCCATCTGTCCCTGCAGGATGGAGGCGCTGGCGAAGACGGTGATGCCGAACTGCCGCGCGGCTTCGAGAAAGCTCGCCGAGCGGCCGTTGAGCGACTGGTTGGCGCGGGCGAAGGCTTCGGGCATGGCCAGGTTGAACGGGAGCTGGACGGCGCGGAAGTGATGCTCGCCTCCGGCCACTTCTTCCGCCAGCGCGGTGAGTTCGGCGAGCGACAAAAAGTCGCGCGCCCTGGCCGGTTGGCGGTAGCCGTTCCAGGTGGCGGTGCCGTAGACGCGAATTTTTCCCGCGGCCACGAAGCCTTCGAGCACCTCGAACGCAGCGCGGATGCGTGCGAGGAACTGGGCGCGGTCGTAGACTTGGAGTTGGGTTTCGGGGTTGTGGAGGTAGAAGACGTCAATCGTTTCGACATCGAGGTTGTGCAGGCTGCGCGCGAGCTGGTCTTCGAGGTAGCGCGGGGTCATGCAGTGCATCCCGCCTACGACGTCCTCCTGGTGGGTGATGATGCCGCGGGTGACGTACTCCTCCTGGAAGTAGCGGTTGGGGTCGCGGGGGGCGTCGGCGTCGAAGGTGAGGAAGCCGGCCTTGGTGCAGACGACGACTTCGTCGCGGGCGAGCTGCCCGCCGCCGGTCAGCCCCCGGAGCACGGCGGCGATGGTGCGTTCGCTGCGCTGAAAGCGGTAGTTGATGGCGGTGTCGAGCACGTTCGCGCCTAGCAGGAGCGCGCGCTTGAGCGCGGCCTCGTAGCGCCGGTCGGTTTCCGGGTCCGGCTCCCCCAGGTAGGTGCCCACGCCCACCGAGCTGAGCCAGCCGAGCGAGGTTGGGCGGAAGTGCCCTTCGGTCACGCGCCCGGCGAAACGCTCGGCGTAGCGCCGCGTCCCTTCCTCGGTGGCAAACCCCGCCAGTCCCATTGCGTTCTTGGCTACTCTTCCAGTGTTCCGGGGAAATGTCCCCAAATTCTGCCCAGGTCGACAACCAGAGGATACAGATCGATGCCCTCGAGGTTGGCAATGGCCGCCACCGCAAAGCCTTTTGCGGGTAGCAAAACCAATGCCGAGGACGTGCCCGGTTGACCGCCGCTGATGCGGACGGCTTTCTCCCCGGCCATCGCGCGGGGAAGAATCCAGCCCAAGCCCCAGGTTATCTCCTCGCCGGCAACGGTTTTCTGCCGGGTCCACATCAGCTCGCGGGTTTCGGGCTTCACCAGCACGCCGGACTGGAAGGCGAGGGCAAAGCGCACCAGGTCGCTGGCGGTGGAAACGAACCCGCCGCCGGGGATCTTGATGCTGGTGTCGTGCAGTTGCGCGTTGTAGGTTTCGCCGACCGGCAGAAAGCGCCGGAAGCGCTCGGGCCAGTAGCGCGCGTTTTCCTCCGTCATCCGCACGTAGCCCCGGGCGCGGCTGGGGATCACCTTGAAGGCATCGTCCGGCTCGGTGCGCTCCATTCCCGCGGGGTGGAAGATGTGCTCCCACATATAGCGCGCATAGTCCATCCCCGAGGCCCCTTCAATCGCGCAGCCCAGCACGACATAGCCGAACGTGGTGTAGGAAAACTTGGTGCCCGGCTCGTGGAGCAGCGGGTCGTCCTGGAAGACTGTGAGCGCCTCCGCGAGAGTGAAGTAGTGGTCCGTGCCGCGGGCTTCGGCGTCGTCTTTGTAGTGTCGGATCCCGCCGAGATGAGCGAGTAACTGGCGCGCCGTCAGCGGCCAGGGCTTCTCCGGAAAGGCCGGGCAATAGGTCTGGATGGGTGTGTCCAGGTCGAGTTGGCCGCGCTCGGCCAGTTGCAGTACCGCCGTGGCCG
>JACQTG010000097.1 GCA_016210895.1 Acidobacteriota bacterium | reverse complement strand
TGCCGGGGTCGCCCTGGATGGGGGGCAGGGAGGCGTCGAGCTCGGTGCTGACTCGTACCTTGCTGGAGCGCAGCTGCGGCTCCACCAGTCCCAGGACGTCGGCCAGGGCGCGGTTCAGGCTGACGGCGCCGAACTCGGCCTCGCCGGTGCGGGAGAAGTTCAGCAGGCTGGAGATGATCTCCGAAGCCCGGAAGGTCTGCTTGACGATTCTTTCCACCAGCGCGGCCCGGGAGTCGCTCGCCGGCAGCTGCTTCGAGAGCATCTGGGCGTAGTTCGAGATAACAGCGAGCGGGGTATTCACTTCGTGCGCCACCCCGGCCGCCAGCAGCCCCAGAGAAGTGAGCTTTTCCGCCTGCAGGAGCTGGCTTTCGAGTTGCACCCGCTCGGTGATGTCGTCGAAGATGAGCAGCCGGCCGATGGGAGCGCCCTGCTTGCTGACCAGCGGGGCCAGGGCGATGTTCGTCACCCGGCGGCTGCCGTCCGGCCGGGTCAGATAGAACTTGTAAATGGAGCTCAGCCGGGTGGCCTCACCCCGGCGGGCTTCGAGCTCCCGCACCAGGGCGGGCGGGAAGACTTCCCCGAGCGGTCGGCCCAGAACTTCCTGCCGGGGCCGCCCGAAGATGCGCTCCATGGAGCTGTTCCAGGACTCGATGCGGTCGGCGGGGTCGACGGCCACCAGGCCGACGCTCGTGGACTCGAGGATGTTCTCGCCGAAATCTTTGAGCTGGGCAATCTGCTCGGCCTTCTGCTCCAGGCGCTGGTAGAGGCGGGCGTTTTCCAGGGCGATGGCGATGTAGTCGGCCAGGGTTTCGACCAGCTCCAGATCTTCGCTGGTCAGGAAGCTGTCTTCGGGGGTCTTGCCCAGGGCCAGGAAGGCGATGGTGCGGGTCTGGATGCGGCAGGGAAGGAAGCAGTGCAGGCCGAGCTGTTCCATCCGGCGCTGCTCGACGGGCGGCAAGAAGCTCGAGAGCTGTCCGCCTTCGCCCATCCGCAGGTCGCCGGGGCGGGGATCCGGATCCGTGCTGCGGGTGAAGCTGGCCGGCAGGGTGCTGGGGCCGAGTCCCTGGCCGCGGGCCAGGCGGAAGCTGCCGGGGGCGGCTTCCTCTTCCAGGAAGATCGCCATGCGCTCGACCGGCAGGGTGCGTCCCAGGCGGTCGAGGAGTTTCCCGAGCAGCCGGTCGAGGTGGACTTCGCTCGAAAGCTCGCGGCCGAACTCTTCCAGGGTGCGGCGGTAGTCGAAGCGCTCCCGGTAGAAGAGGCGCTCGAGCTGGAGCTGGGTCCAGTCCTTGATGGGCTGGAAGAGGACAGCGGCGATGATGATGGCGATCACCACGCCCCCGGTGCCGAAGCCCACCTGGGTCTGGAAGAGTTCCGCCACCGCGGCGGCCAGGCCGAAGTAGAGCCCGGCGATGGTGGCGGTGGCGAGGGTGTAGGCCACGCCGCGGCGGAAGATGATGTCGACGTCCATCAGCCGGTAGCGGACGATGGCGTAGCCAAAGGTCAAGGGGATGAAGACCAGGGCGAGGGTGGAGAGCTTCATCCAGTCGGTGGGGGCAAAGCCCAGGAAGAACGGGAGCACGTAGAAGGCGGTGAAGGGAATGATGGCGAGCCAAGTGCCTCGGGTGACCCACTTCATCTGCTGGGTAAGCATCGGGTCGCGGGAGCTGCGGTAGGTGTACTCGAAGACGCCGGCAGCCACGAGAAAGAGCACGGCCACGTAGGGGAATTCGATCTGGTCGAACCAGTTCAACTGCTCGATGGAGCGCGGCAGGAGCGGCGCCCCCACCACCACCACGTGATAGCCGAGCAGGGCCGCCGCCGGCAGATAGACCCCCGCGAACAGCCAGCGCCGCCCCTCGAACCAGGGCTTGGGTTCGGGGAAGCTCAGGGCGAAGTGGAGAAACAGGGCCGGTGCCAGCAGGCGGGCCACCACGTCGGCCCAGTAGATAGTCCAGTCGAAGGTGTTGAACTTGCCGCTGTAGGCGAAGCTGTAGAACACGAAGCTGGTCAGGCAGAACAGGTAAAAGTGCAGGGCGTGGGAGGCGTTCCAGCGCTTGAGCAGGACGAAGAGCCCGATGCCGAGGTAGAGGACACCCACGAACTCCAGGAAGCCGCGCAGGCTGAAGGGGTCGGGCTGGGGGATGGCCACCACCGTCGTGGTGAGGGGAGTGGGGTGGCCGAAGCGGCGCAGCTCGTAGCTCAACTGGGTTCCGGGCTGGGCCCGGAAGAGTTGCTTGGTGACGTCGAAGGGACTGTGGATGGGCCGGCCGTCGATCGAAAGCAGGATGTCGCCGGGGCGGATGGCAGCCCGGTCGCCCGGGGTGTCCTGCCAAACGATGCCCGCCTCGACTCCCGCGGAGGTCTTCTCCCAATCAATCCCGTCGTAGGGGCGGACGTAGTGGGCCCGCTGGTTGAAGTTGACCACCGCATAGACGACCGCAGCCAGGGTCACCAGCGCCAGCACCAGCGCCTGCGAGCGCAGCTTCCATTCGCGCCAACTGCGCCGCGCCTGCGAGTCGCTCATTCTCCTCCCCCCGATTCACGCCCAGCGGCTTGCTGTCGCCCTCGGGCGGCCAGCGGGTCGTCCGCCCCCGAGGGGGATACGCACCGATTCTATCCCAAAATCCGTAGACGGTCTCTGCTTTTTGGTAACCCGCGGCAAGGCCGACCCGCCTTGGGTGAAAATGGCCGAGTGATCCCGAATGTCAGCGCGCGGTTCCTGAAACTACCGGCAGCGAGAAGAGGTCGTTCCCCACGCCGCCCACCACCAGCGCGCTCACCGGCAGGTTGGCGTCCGCCGTCGTCACCGCCAGCGACCCTAGAAAACCCCCCGCCACCAGGCTGCTGAAGGCCGCCCGGTCGCTCACCACAAAGGCGGTCTGGGCGAAGGCCGCCAGGGTGAGCGTGCTGTCGGTGGCCACGACGGTCCCGTTCTGGTCAATCAGCTTCAAGGTCACGGTAGTCGCAGAGGCGTTGGGGTTGGCCAGGGCCAGCCCGATGGTGGCGAAAGTAGCGGGGTCAAACCGCACCGGAGCGGTGAAGGCGGGAAGCGAGGGCGCGGCCAGCGTCCCCACCGCTTGGCGGATGTTGGGATCGAGGCCCACCGAGCCGCCTTCGAAGTCAAACAGCGCCGAGGCGGCAATCGGCAGCTCGGAGCCAATGGCAAACCATTCGAAGGTGAGCGCCTGGGTGCGGCGCGTTTCGCTGTCAGCCACGAGCAACGTCGCCGCCGCTTGTAGAGTTAGTGTACTGCTGGCCACCAAGCCGCCGTTCTGGGCAATCCGGTTGATGGTGAGCTGATTCGAGTTGCTGGTTAGGTTGGTGACGAACACCCGCGTCAGGTAGCCTCCCCCGACGGCGCTATGCGGGATGAGTGTCAGGAAATTCGCCGTTGGCAGCGGGTTCGTGGTCGGCACCTGGGCGGAAGTATTGGTGAGCGAAAAACTCGCGCTCACGCTCGACCCGAGCGGCGTGGCCGTAATGGTGTAGGAGCCTACCGCCCCATTGGCCACGCAGCGCACCTGGGCTTTCCCGTTCCGGTCGGTCAAAGCGCTGAAAGTTGTGCTGCTCCCGGAGAGGCACGAAGGGCTGAACGCGGGTGGGGCGGTGAAGTCCACGCGAACCCCCGCTGCGGGCTGACCGGTCTCGTACCGCACCGTGGCTTCTAGGGCGAGCAACAACTCGTTATTGACCCTGACAGTCTGCGGCGTCCCCCGCGTCGCCTCAATCGTGGCATTCGGCGGCGCCAGCACCGCCCCAAACCGCACCGCCCGGACCCGCCGGTTCCCTGTGTCTGTGAAGAACAAATTGCCTTGTTCGTCGATGGCGACTCCCGAAGCAAATAACGGTGCATTGATCTCAGCTTCCAGCGCAGGGCCCCCGTCGCCCGAGAAACCGAAATTGCTCCCTCCTGCGATCCTCGTGAAAATCGCGTCCGGGCTAATTTTGTCAACCGAGGTTCCGAAGATTCCATAGAGATTGCCGCTCTCGTCAAACACCAGTTTGGTCGGAAAGACGCCCACCTGCGCAAACGTCGTTATCGTTCCGCTCGGGTCCACCCTGCGGATGCGGAAGTTGAAGCTGTCAGCGATGAACAGATTGGCCGCGCTGTCAACCACCACCCCAAGTGGAGTATTTAGGCAGGCCAGTGTTGCCGGGCCACCATCCCCGCAGAGGAGCCCTGGCCAAAGCCCTCGGTAGGGACGGACGGACCGCTTCCAGCTACGGTAGTAATAATGCTAGTTTCACGATCGATTCGCCGAATCCGGTTGTTGTTTGTGTCCACAACGTAGATGTTGCCATTCTGATCTACAGCGACATCCTGGAGGCCTCTAAAAGTGGCGTCCACTGCTGGCCCTCCATCTCCGGAGAAACCGTACTGTACCCCTCGGCCAGCAACCACCCGTATCAACCCCTCCTGGTCCAACCGCAAAAGAGCGCCGGCAGTTATCAAGATGCTGCCGTCCCGTTCCAACTCTAACCCCTGGGCCACAATGGAGACTTCTGAGGCTGGCCCTACTTCGCCCAGATTCGGGTTAACGGAGCCGAAGCCAATGAAGCCGTTTCCAGCGAACGTGCTGATGTTGCCTTGAGGATCAACCTTGCGCACCAGAGCATTGCCAGAATCCGCCACCAAAAGCTCTCCACTGGGAAGGAAAAGAATGTCACTATAGGCGATATTTAAAATCGCCCGAGTTGCTGGTCCGGTTTCGTTGATGATCCGCGGTCCCATGCCCGCCGCAGTTTCCAACAATCCCGTCTGGACGTTGATCCGCCGGACACGAGAGCTTTCTAACTCCGTAAACAGGATGTTGCCATTCCCATCGATCTGCAGCCCTTCAATAAACCCTAGAGGAGCGGTGCTGGCGGGCACACCATCTTCACTGAATCCGTCCCCGCTCCCGAAACTCGCCAACGTGGCACCGCTCGGATTCACGGCAACAATCCTTGAGCCTTCGGGAACGTTGGGAGCGAACCAAATGCTTCCTGAAGAATCAACTGTCACTGCACGCACCGAGTTGGCAAGACCTACCGTGCTTATAATTCCGGTGTTCTTGTCTATCCTCCGCACGCGTCCGTTGCCCGTGTCCGCCAGATAGAGATTGCCGGCGGCGTCCACGGCCAGTCCCCCGCCGTCTTCCTGGTTGATAAAGAACTGTGCCTCGGTGGCAGGTCCGCCATCACCGGAAAACCCCGGTGTTCCGGTTCCCGCAAATGTGCTGACGATTCCATCCAACCCCACGCGGCGAATGCGATGGTCTACAGAATCCAAGATGTAAACAACGCCGTCCTGAGCGACCACGACTTTGTTTGGCTTCCTGAACTGGGCTTGTGTCGCCAGCCCGCCATCTCCCGAAAAGCCAAAGCTTCCCGTTCCCGCAAAGGTTGTGATGGTTCCAGTGGTGGCATCGATGCGCCTTACGTTGAAGTTGTTTTGATCGGCGACGAAGAGGTTGCCGAAGGTATCAACTGCGACGCCCCGAGGAAATTGAAATTGGGCCTCCGTCGCCGGGCCTCCATCGCCCGCACTGCCATTAACACCCGTACCCGAAAAAGTTTCGATAACGCCATCGGCGCGCACGCGCCGAATTCTCCCCTGCTCAGCTTCGGGGATGTACATGTTTCCCGCACTGTCGAGGGCTAGAGTCCCGGCGGTTTCTATCATGGCCTCCGTGGCTGGCCGGCCGTCGCCGAAGAAATTGCGGCCGCCGGCGACGGTTGTGATGTGACCCGGGGGAAGTTGCTCTAACCGTGGCGGAACATAAAGGAATTCTGCAAAGGCTCTGTCCTGTCCTTTGCTAATCCTGATCAGCGCAATCCCGCTCTCTTGCGAAGGGGTGACGAATTGAATCTCGGAATCGAAGTGCACCGTGGGAGTAACAGGTGTCCGGTTGATTGTGATAGTGGCCCCGGTGAAGTTCGCCCCCCGGATGGTTACTCTCGTCGCGCCAGCAATGGGGCCTTGAGTCGGCTCAATGGAATCCACGCGAGGAATCTGGGCAAAGGCTGAATCCCTGGCTAAGAGGAGGGAGAGCAATAGCAGGAGCGAGCTACGGAACACCTTGCCCCTCATCGGCGAGCCGTAACGAATTGCGCGGAATCTTAGGCCGGGCCCACCAGGCAAGTCAACGCAAGTTGGGTAAGAAGCCCAACCGAGACGGCACGCTACCGAGTGACGGAAAAGTGGGCCGAGGGGCTGATGGTCTGCTGGCGGACGTGGTCGGTGATCTTGATGTCGAGCGTGTACTCCCCGGGGGCGAGGGTGCCCAGGCCGAGCACCTTTTCGAGCGTGATTTGCTGCCCGGCGCGCTCCAGCTGGGCGGTGGTTTCCGAGTAAGCGAAAACGGTCTCTTCGCCCTTGCGGATGGTGTAGTCAATGACCGCGTCGGGCTTGTGGGTCTGCTCGCTGACGCCGAGGTTATAGACCTGCAGGTAGATGCCCATGCGGTCGTCGGGGGTGAACTTCTCGTCCACCGCCGGGCGGACCTTGGTGTCCCCGATGACGAACTGGCCGCTGCCCACGTTCTTGGCCGGGACGCGTTCGATTAAGTCGGCCAGGATGAGGCTGGAGTGGGCGAGCTGCTCCTCTGCGAAGCGGGGCACGACCAGGCGCTGCTCGAGCGTCCCCACGTTGCCGCTGTTCAGGTCCTTCAGCACCAGGTTGAGCTTGTAGAGCCCGGGCCGCAGCGGCACCGTCTTCTGGTACACCGCCGACTCCTGCAAGCTGCCCGCAAACAGCGCCGGGGGCACATCCAGCCGGATGACGTCCTCGAAGGTCTGCACGATGCGCCCGGTCATGGTGGTGACCCGCCCGAAGACGTTGATCACCGACTGGTGGATCCCCTCCCGCAGCTGGAAGGT
>JACQTG010000096.1 GCA_016210895.1 Acidobacteriota bacterium | reverse complement strand
GCAGGTGGAAAAGCCAAAAAAGTTGTGGGCGCATTGCCGCGACTTGTGGAAACCGGGCTGGGCCCTGCCGTGAAACTAGCTGGCGCGGACGACGCTGACCTTGACCGTGGCGGTGAGGTCGCGGTGCAGGCGCAGCGGCACTTCGTACTCGCCGATGGTCTTGATCGGCTCTTCCAGCATCACCTTGCGCTTGTCGAGGTTATAGCCCTTCACCGCCAGCGCCTCGGCGATGTCCATGGCCGTGACGGAACCGAACAGCTGATCGGATTCGGCCGCCTTGGCGGGGATGGTCAGGGTGAGCGCGGCCAACTGTTGCGCCAGCCCTTCGGCGTCGCCTTTCTCCTTGGCCTCGCGCCGCACGTGGGCGGCCTTCTCCAGCTCGATTTGCTTGCGGTTGCCGGGAGTGGCCGGTAGGGCCAGTTTGCGCGGGAAGAGGAAATGGCGGGCGTAGCCGTCCTTGACGGTGACGAGGTCGCCGCGGCGGCCGAGCTTGGGGATATCGTCCCGCAGAATCACTTCCATCTTCATCGCCTCCCTTCGGTCATACGGTGGCGGCAAACGGCAGCAGCGCGATGTTGCGGGCGCGCTTGATGGCCACCTTGAGCTGGCGCTGGTGCGACGAGCAAGTGCCGGTCAGCCGCCGCGGCATAATCTTGCCCCGGTCGGTGACGAACTGGCCGACCAGCTTCACGTCCTTGTAGTCGATATGGTCGACGCGCTCGGCGCAGAACTTGCACACCTTGCGCCGGCGGAAGAACCGCCGACCGCCTTCGCGCCCGCGCCCGCGGCCCCGGGAAGCGGGGCCTTCGCTGCGCGGGGGGTGGCCCTCGGCGGAGGCCGGTCTTTCGCTCCTTGGTGGGGACTGTTCCGGTTCTGGCATTTCCTCGCTCTCCTTTCGCCTAGCCCGCCCCGGCTGGCGCTTCCGGGCTGGGTGCCGGTGTGCGACGCTGGCGCCGCACGGCGCGATGCTCGCGGCGCCGGCGCAGCTTCTCCAGGCGTTTCCGTTCGAGATCAACCCGCACGCTCAGGTACTTGATGACCGGCTCGCTGACCTTGAGCCGGCGCTCGAGCTCGCGCACCGTGTCGCCGGTGCCGTGGAGTTCAAAGTAGACGTAGTAGCCTTCCCACTGGCCGGCGATACGATAGGCCAGGCGACGCTTGCCCCATTTTTCTACTTTCTCCACCCGGCCGCCGCTGCCCGCCACCGCCTGCTGGAAGGACTCGATCAAGGAGTCCACCTCGGGCTCCGCCGCGTCCGGCCGGATGATGAAAATGACCTCATAGATACGCATAGTCACCTCAAGAGTTCCCTGCGGGCCCGTCGGGAAGCTTGGGTTCCGCCACGCGTCGATTGAAGCGGGTCATCGCGCGCTTCGTCCCATCCCGCAGAATTGCCCGCACAGCTTCCGCCGCCTGCTCGACCGCCTCCTCCGCCCAGACGCGAGCGCGGCTCGGCAGGGGCGAGAGCACATAGTCCGCCAGGTCGTCCGCCGGCCCCGAAACTTCGGACTCGGGACGAATGCCTACGCGCACACGCACAAAGGCATCGCTGTCGAGTGCCCCGATGATCGAGGCCAGGCCGTTGTGGCCTCCGGCGCTCCCCTGTTCACGAATGCGCAACGTCCCCCAGGGCAGCGCCACATCGTCAGCCACCACGATCAAGTCCGCCGGCGACAGGCGGTAGCGCGCGAGAAGCGCCGCCACGGCCAACCCGCTCGCGTTCATAAACGTTTGTGGCTGTGCCAGCACTACTTCGCTTCCCTCCAATCGTGTCCGCGCCGTACGCGCCTGGGCTTCGCGCTGCCCAAGCTTGCCCCCCGCCTCCTCCGCCAGCCGCTCGACGACGCGAAAGCCGAGGTTGTGGGGGGTATCCTGATAACGCGTCCCCGGATTGCCGAGGCCAACGATCAACCGCACACCCGCCCCGTTCCAACTTTTTTCCCTCCGCTCCCTTTTGGCGTCGGAGCCTCCTGCTCTCATTCCCGTGCTACGCCTCTAGCCCTGCATGCGGGGTTGGAACGGGGCCCGCTAACCCTTCTTCTTCTCCCCCTTTTCGGTTTTTTCGGGGGCAGCGGGACTAGGTGCCGCTGCTTCTTCGGCTCCCGGCTCTTCGGCTTTGGCCTTCCGAATTAGTTCGGGCTCGGCCAGCTCGGCTGCGACCGCCTCTTCCGCTGGCTTCTCTTCCTCGATGCCCTTGGGCGCCACCACGTGGACGATGACCTGGTCGGCATCGGTCAGCACCTGGTAGCGGCGGTCGGTTTTGAGGTCACCCACGCGGAAGCTCTGGCCGATTTTCAACTCGCTGATGTCAATCGTAAGGTGATCAGGGATGTCGGCGGGCAGGCATTCGATTTCGATCTCGCGGTTGATGAATTCCAGCACTCCGCCCTGCTGCCTGACCCCCACCGGCTCGCCCGCGGTGACCACCGGAACGTTCACTTTCAGCCGCACGTCGAGCGCAATGCGCAGGAAATCGATGTGGAGCAACTCCCCTTTGACCGGTTCGTACTGCCAGTCTTTGATCATGGCCGACGTTTTCCCCTGGCCTTTGATCTGCAAGGTGAAGATGGCGTTGTGGCCGGCCTCCGAGTGGAGAATCTTCTCCACCGCGCGCGGGTCAACCGAGACCGCCAGCGGCTCCTTTTTCTCGCCGTAGACCACCGCGGGCAGTTGGCCCGCTAGGCGCAGCCGCCGCATGGAGTTCTTCCCCCGCTCTTCCCGGGGCTGCGCTTCCAAGACAATGGCTTCCATCTTCTACCTCCCAAGGGTAGGGCACTCACTGCTCCGGTGGCACCGGCGTCTCGCCGGTGTCCCGCTTCTCCGTTGCCGCTAGACAAACAGCGTGCTGACCGACGTCTCCTCGTGGATGGAGCGGATGGCGCGGGCGAGCAGCGGCGCCACGCTCAGCACCGTCAGCCGGTCGCACTGCTGGGCCTCTGCATTCAGCGGAATCGAGTCTGTGACCACCAACTCTTTCATCGGCGAGTCGCCAATGCGCTGCAAGGCCGGGCCGGATAAAACCGCGTGGGTGCAGGCGGCGTAGACGCCGCGCGCGCCGCGCTCGAGCAGCGCCTCGACCGTTTTGACCAGCGTGCCGGCGGTGTCCACGATGTCGTCAATGATCAAGGCCGTGTGACCTTCTACCTCGCCGATGACGTTCATCAACTCGGCCACGTCCACGTCTACGCGCCGCTTGTCGACGATGGCCAGCGGCGTGTCCATCTTCTTGGCGAAAAACCGCGCCCGCTCTACCCCCCCGGCGTCGGGCGCCACCACGATCAGTTCCGGAAGTTTCTTGGCGTTGAAGTAGTCGAGCAGGACCGGGGTGGCGTAGAGGTGGTCGACGGGAATGTTGAAGTAGCCTTGAATCTGCGGCGCGTGCAGGTCGAGGCAGAGCACGCGGCTCGCCCCGGCGGTGGTGATCAGGTCGGCGACGAGTTTGGCCGAGATGGGCACGCGCGGCTTGTCCTTGCGGTCCTGGCGGGCGTAGCCGTAATAGGGGATGACAGCGGTGATGCGCGCCGCCGAGGCGCGCTTGAAGGCGTCGATCATCAGCAGCAGTTCCATCAGGTGCGTATCCACCGGGTGGCAGGTGGGCTGCACCACGAAAACATCGGCGCCGCGGACGTTCTCCTGAATCTGAAAGTAAACTTCGCCGTCGCTGAAGTTTCCCTGGATGGAGTCGCCCAGGGGAACGTCGAGTTCCTCGCAAATGGCCTCCGCCAGGACGCGATTGCCACTGCCGCTGAAGATTTTCAGCCGATCCGGATCCACCTGTCCTCCCACTCTCCCGACTGGCGTCTTTCTGTTGGCTGGGGAGCTAGGATTCGAACCTAGGTCTTCTGCTCCAAAGGCAGATGTCCTACCGCTGGACGACTCCCCAGAGGCCGAGCGCCCGTGCGTACGCAGAGCGTGCGAGCGTTTCCGTGAGGAAAACCCTTGCTCGGGCTACGGGCCGCCGTGCCACCCGCGCGGCCGCCGCGTGTTGGCTGAACAGCCCAAAAACCGTAGAACCGCTCCCGCTCAGCGCTGCCACCTGAGCGCCTGTCGCCGCCAGCGTGCGCTTTATTCTAGCAAGTTCCGGGAAGCGGGGAAAGACGATGGCTTCGAAATCGTTCCCCAGCCCCCCGAGTGGCCTGAGCGGTGAAGAGAAGCCGCCTAGGATAGCCGCTCGCCGCCGGGGTGTCAACCCAACCGCCCAGGAGTAGGCCGAGCGGGTCGCCATCGACCGCTCGGGACAGACCAGCACGCAGTAGGTCTGGGGGAGATCGTCAAGCGCGTGCACTTCATCGCCACGCCCCACGCCCAAGGCGCGCCCGCCGAGGAAAAAGAACGGCACATCGGCACCCAAGCGCGCTCCCAGGCGCACCAACTCGCTCAACTCCGCTTTGCGGCCTGCCAGGCGCAGCAAGCCCACGAGCGCAGCGGCGGCGTCGCTTGAGCCGCCCCCGAGCCCACGGCTTACGGGGATGTTTTTTTCCAGCTCCACCTCGACTCCCTGCTGGATGCCGAATCGCCGCCGCGCGAGCGCCACTGCCCGCCAGACCAGGTTGCCGCGGTCGGCGGGGACGCCATCGCCGCGCACACACAAACGGATCTCGGGGGACCGGCGCAGGCGCAGCCGCAGACGGTCAGCCAGACGAACCGTCTGGTAGAGGGTGGCAATCTCCGAGTAGCCGTCGGGACGACGGCCCAGCAGCTCCAGCCCGAGATTGATCTTGGCGAAGGCAGGAAGTCCAAGCCAATCGTTCATCCGGCGGGCGACGTGTGCCTACTTCTTGGTTTGCTGCGGCAGGCGCGCACGCAAGGCGCGCAGCTTGGCTTCGACCTGGCCGTAGGCCTCGGTGTCGAACTCGGTCTTGGGCACGCGCTTCCACTCGGCGAGTGAGCGCTCCCAGTGGTGCCGGGCGAGGTCGAGCCGGCCGAGCTTTTCGTAGAGGTCGCCAAGATGATCGTGGACGGTGGGGTCGCGCCGGACGCGCTCGACCGCCCGGCGCAAGTACTCTTCGGCCAGGTCAAGCTTCTCCTGGCGATAGTAGGCCCAGCCCAGGCTGTCGAGATAGGCGCCGTTGTAGGGGTCAATGTCCAGGGCACGCTTGACCAACGCGACCGATTCGTCCAGCTGCACGCCCTGGTCGGCGAACATATAGCCCAGGTAGTTGAGCGCCAGGGCATTGCGCGGGTTCATCTCGAGCACCTGGCGGAACTCCTGCTCGGCCAGGTCGTGCTTTTTTTGCCGCTCGTAGATGGCGCCGCGCAGGAAGTGGACGTACTCGAGCTCGGCGGGGCTTGCCGACAGCCGCTGCGCGGCATCCACCACCTGTTCGGCGTCCTGATACCGTTTGTTGCGCTCGTAGATTTGCGCCAGGGCCAGGTAGACTTCGCGGTCTTCGGGCTGGCCGTCGAGCGCCGCGCGCGCGAGCTGCTCCGCTTCCGCCAAATCACCGTGTTCGCCGAGCAGGGTGGCGAGTTGCAGGCGGAAACCCGAGATCTCGGGAAAGCGCTCCCGGGCTTGGCGGGCGCGGGCGATGGCGGCGTTGAGGTCGTGGCTCTGGCGCAGCGTCTCGATGATCTGCGTGTAGGCACGCGCGGCGTGCTCGTCGTCCAACTCCAGGAGCAACTCGAAGCTCTGGACGGCGGCGTCGAAGTTTTCCAGCCGCCGATGCAGCATCCCCAGTTGCTCGAGCAGGAGGGCGCGCGCGCGGTCGTTCTGGCCATCGGTGCGCGTGACCGAGGCCACCAGGTCGGTCAGCGTTTCCACCGCTTCGGCGAACTTGCCCCCGGCTTCGTAGAGCAGGGCGCGGTTGAAGCCAATCTCCAGGTTGTCGGGAGAAATCTCTTCCGCGCGATCCAGGTAGGCGCCGGCCTGCTCAAAGTCGCCGCGATGGCGATGGATTTGCGACAGCCGCAAGTAGGTCTGGAAATCCTCTGGGTTCTGCCGGATCAGGGTCTGGTATTCGCTCAGGGCCTCGTCGTAGCGCGCCGCGTCCAGCAGGGCTTGCGCGAGCCGCTGCCGGATTTCACTGTTGCCGGAGTCTTGCTCCAGGGCGCGACGATAAGCGGCGATGGCGTTGTCGGAGTCGCCGCCCTGCTCGTAGGCATAGGCCAGCGTGGCCAGCAGCTCGCTCGACGGCTCCTGGTCGGTCGCTTCCCGGAGCAGTTCGATGGCGCGCTCGTACTGCCCCTGCTCGGTGTAAAGCTGGGCCAGCGCCGCCAGCACCTGCTCGGAACGCGGCTCGGAGGCGAGCACCTCCTTCAGCGTGGCTTCGGCTTTATCCGGCTGGCTGTTGAGGCGGTAGAGCCGGGCGAGGAACAGCCGCGACTCGAGGTCGTCCGGTGCCAGGCCGACGATGGCTTCGTACTGTTCGATGGCCAACTCCAGGGTGCGCCTGTTGGCCTGGCCCGGCTGGAGCTCGCCCAGCGTTTGCAGATAAATGCGCGCGAGCAAGCGCCGTGCCGGCAGGTTTTTCGGGTCGGCCTTGACCACGGCTTCGGCTTCGAGCACCGCGTCGCGGATGCGCCCGGCGCGGCGATAGGCTTCAGCCAGGCGCACGGTGAGGAGAGTCGAGTCGGGGTCGTAGGTGAGCGCCTGCTTGAACTCCTGGATGGCGCGCTCGAGATAATCGGTGCGGCCGGTCGCGCCGGCCATCTCCTCGTAGAGGTGGCCGAGCGAATAATGGTAGTAGGCCTGGGCGCGCCGCTGGGTCTCCTGTTCGACCGCCGGGTCAGCCGCGGCCGGAGTCAGCGGGCGGGCAAGCAGAGAAAAGCCGGACCCGGCGAGGAGGGTGAAGCCCAGCGTCAGCAACAGCCGTTTGGAGTTCTTCATCGTTGGGGCAATCTCCCCCCGCCCTCGCAAAACAGCGATTATTTCATAGCCGCTTCTGCCGGTCAAACACGCTTAGTGGCGGAAGTGGCGGATGCCGGTGAAGACCATGGCCAGCCTGAGCCGGTTGGCGGCCACGATCACCTCCGGGTCGCGCACTGAGCCCCCGGGTTGTACGATGGCGGTCACGCCCACTTTGGCCGCCTCCTCGACGCCGTCAGGGAAGGGGAAAAAGGCATCCGAGGCGAGCACGGTGCCAGCGAGCGGCAGCACGGCTTTCAGCGCCCCGAGTTTGACGGAATCGACGCGGCTCATCTGCCCGGCGCCGATGCCGACCGTCTGGTCGCGACGCGCATAGACGATGGCGTTCGATTTCACGTGCTTCACGACTTTCCAGGCGAACAGCAGCGCCCGCTGCTCGGCTTTCGTCGGCGCGCGCTTGGTGACGACGCGCACCTGCTTGGGGTCGAGCCGCTGGCGGTCACGGTCTTGCACCAACAGGCCCCCGCTCACGGCCCGCATCTGCCAGCCCGTACACGGCCAGCCGGCCTCTGGGCTCTGACTGATTTGGAGCAGGCGCAGGTTCTTTTTCGCTGCCAGGCGCGCGAGCGCCTCCGGCTCGTAGCCGGGTGCGACGATGGCCTCGACGAAGTGCTTGGCCATCGCCTCCGCGGTCGCGCGCGTCACCGGCCGATTGAAGCCGAGCACGGAGCCGAAGGTCGAGATAGGGTCGCAAGCCTGGGCCTTGGCATAGGCCTCGGCCTGTCCCGAAGCTTCGGGACGCGCGGTGGCCACCCCGCAGGGGTTGGTGTGTTTGATGATGACCGCCGCCGGCTCGTCGAACTCCTGTGCCAGCTCCCAGGCAGCTTCCAGATCGAGCAGGTTGTTGTAGGAAAGCTCTTTGCCCTGCAACTGGCGGGCGCCGGCCACGCCGGCAGGCGTCCGGCCGGCTTCGACGTAGAGCGCGGCGCGCTGGTGCGGGTTCTCGCCATAACGGAGCGGTTGCGCCTTCTCGTAGCTCAGCACGAGGTGGGCGGGCAACTCCGCCTCGCGGCGTCGGCTCAGCCCTCGCTCGCCGGCTTCAACTTGGCCCAAGGCGGCTGCGATCCAGGCATCGTAGCGTGCGGTCAGGGCATAGGCGCGCTGGGCCAGCTCCAGCCGCAGCGGCAGCGAGAGCGCCCCGTGCTCAGTCAGCTCGACGATCACCCGGGCGTAGTCGTCGGGAGAAACCACCGCGGCCACGTGGGGGAAATTTTTCGCCGCCGCCCGAATCAGGGTCACCCCGCCGATGTCAATCTGCTCGAGCAGGTCGGCGACGCGGGCATCGGCCCGGGCGGCGGTTTCGGCAAAGGGGTAGAGGTTGACGACGACCAGGTCAATGCGGCCGATGTTGTGGTCCTTGAGTTCTGCGCACTGCTTGGGGTCGTCGCGCCGGGCCAGGATGCCGGCGTGGATGGCCGGATGGAGCGTCTTGACGCGCCCGCCCAGCATCTCGCCCGTGCCGGTCACTTCGGCCACTTCCCGCACGGGGATTCGCTTCTCCCGCAGCAGGCTGGCGGTGCCGCCGGTGGAGAGGATTTCGACGTTCTGGTCGGCGAGCACACGCCCCAGCTCGACAATGCCCTGCTTGTCATAGACACTCAGAATGGCGCGTTCGATTTGACTCACCCCAGTATTCCCCCTGTTAGGTGTTCCGCGAGTTGGTGCGCGTGCCGAGAGTCGGCTATTTGCCCTTCGCCTTGAGGCGTACCTGGCCGTTCTCGATCGACACGGTGTATTCGACTTGCTGGCAGCCCAGTTGCTGCTTCAACTGCTCGGTCTTCTCCCGCACGAAGCGGTGGAACTGCTCGAAGTTCACCTCCGCCTTCTCCCCCACCTGTTGCCGCGCCTCGAGCAGACTGCGATAGAGTTGCTGAACTTTCTCCGGCTCGCGCAACGGGTCGCTGCAGACCATTTGGTAGGCGGGCGACGCTGCCGCGTCGCGTTCGGCGCGCGCCGCCTCGCGCTGGGCCACGCCCGCGGCCAAGTAGGGCGAGAGCCCGGCTTCCTTCTGCCGGGTGCGCTGGCGCCAGAGCTCGCTGAACTTGGCGTAGGTCTGCAGCAAGGTGTTGAAGCGGAAGCGCTGGGTGCCGCGGAGGCGCTGGCCTTCGCCGTACTTCTTGATCAGCTGCTGCACCCGCCACTCGATCTCGGCAGGCGCCCGCGGCCGTCCACCAGAAAAGTAGGCTTCATACTCGATGCGGAGCTGGCGAAGCTCTTTCTCGAGCTGATTCAAATCGTCTTCAACGGTGGCCAAGGCGGGTTCCCCAGTTCGGAGCGGTGCATTCCGCAGGCTGTGCGCGTAAGTTTCGAACTCGAGTGGGGCGTTGCTGCCGGCGTCAACAGCTAAGTTGACCCCCGCGGGCGGCTGTGTTGAAATCCGGATGAGTGACGATG
>JACQTG010000094.1 GCA_016210895.1 Acidobacteriota bacterium | reverse complement strand
GGCCGCGGTAGTTCCACTCGTAGAGTTTCAACTCCTTGCCGAACTTGCTCTGGACGGCGCAGAGTGCCACAATACGTTTGGCGGTGCGGACGTAGGTGCGCGAGCCGAGCAAGGTGTAGTATTCGCTGATGGGTAGTTCGTTTTCCCCCAGTTGGCGTTCGGCAGGCATCGTGTCCTCCTGGCGTAACTTCCGTTCGGTGGGAAGCCCAAGAAAATCGGGGCCGGGAGCGGCAATTATAGCACGCGGGGCTAAACCGCTGATTTCCAAAATACTTCTTGACTCGCTGGGGGCTTTTGGGTAAGTGTAGCGAACCTTTTCCCGGGGGAATTCCGCAAAACAGGGATCTACAAGCTAAGGAGGTGCAACAGTTTGGCAGGCGTTCGTTTGCAAGAAGGGGAGTCACTAGAAAGTGCCCTGCGGCGTTTCAAGCGCAAAGTGCAGCAGGAAGACATCATCAAGGAGATCAAGAAGCACAGCTTCTACCTGAAGCCAGGGCAGAAACGTCGCATCAAGCAAGCCTTGGCCCGGAAACGGGCCCGGAAGCGGATGCGCCGCGAATCCGAGTAGAGGCTGGCGGCCGGTCCGGGGAGGGCCGGCCGGGGGAACGGCCTCGCCAAGGCAAATGGGGAGTCGGGGGATGGAATTCCAGGACAAGATACTCAAGTGCGTCGAGTGCGGTGCCGAGTTCGTGTTCACCGTGGGCGAGCAGATCTTCTTTGCCGACAAGGGGTTCAAGCACGAACCCAAGCGCTGCAAGGCCTGCAAGGCCAAGCGGCACCAGACCTACGGCGGGAACAACTATCAACGCGTGGAGACGGTCACGGTCTGCTCGCAGTGCGGCAAGGAAACCACCGTGCCCTTTAGGCCTACCCAGGGACGGCCGGTCTACTGCCGCGAATGCTACCAGCAGCGGCGCTCCACGGCGGTCCGGGCCGGCCAGGCTGTTTAGCTCCGCTCGCCGCTTCAATCGGACTGGGCGGGCGCGTGGTAGAAACTTTTCTGGCCACCATTTGCCCTCGCACTATTCCTCCACTAGAATGTTCTCTGGATGCGCTTCCATCTGGAAAATTTCGGCTGTCGCGCCACCCAGGCCGACGGCTGGGCACTAACTGCGAGTCTCGGCACGCGCGGCTACGAGCCCGTCGCCTCCGCTGAGCAGGCTGACCTCCTCGTCCTCAACACCTGTACGGTAACCGCGGCCGCTGACCAGCAGGCGCGCGAACGCATCCGCCAGCTCCATCGCCTGAACCCCCGCGGCCGGATTCTCGTCACCGGTTGCTACGCTCAGCGTGCCCCCGCCGAGTTGGCCGCGCTGCCCGGTGTGGGCTGGGTCATCGGCAACTCGCATAAGTCGCAGATTCCTCAGTTGCTGGAAGGCGAACTCACTCAGGCCAACTTCGTTCCTCTTGCGTCTCTTTCTCGGTTCAACCCAGCGGCTCCCGCCGCTGGGGAACTCAGCCTGGCCGAGCGCCCGGCCCGCCTGCCGGACGGGCAGGCGAAGATCCTCACCGGCGACATCCTGGCCGAAACGACTCTCTCCGCACCCGCGCTTCGGGAGCGGCCAGAGGAGCGCACGCGCCCGGTGCTGAAGATTCAGGACGGCTGCAACCACCGCTGCGCCTATTGCGTCATCCCCTTCGTGCGCGGCCGCTCTCGCAGCCTCCCGCCCGCGCGCGTGCTCGACGCCATCCGCCGCTGGGTTGACGCGGGTGTCAACGAAGTCGTGCTCTCAGGCATTGACCTGGGCAGCTATGGGGAAGATCTGCCGCGGCAGAACGGCCGCCGCCCGAACTTGCTCGCCCTCACCGAGCGCATCTTGGCGGAAACCTCGCTGCCGCTGCTGCGCTTCAGCTCCATCGAGCCCGCCGACCTGAGCCCGGACTTCCTCGAACATTTCGCCTCCGCCGATCGCATCGCGCGTCACCTGCACGTGCCCTTGCAGTCAGGCTCCGACCGCATCCTGCGCCGGATGGCACGCCCCTACCGCGCTCGCGACTACGCGGAGTGCATTCTCGCCGCCGCCGAGAAGGTACCCAATGCCGGCCTCGGCGCGGACGTCATCGTCGGCTTTCCGGGCGAGACGGAGGAGGATTTCGAAGCTACCTGCCGGCTAGTCGAGGAGTTGCCCTTCAGCTACCTGCACGTGTTCAGCTTCTCCAAGCGGCCGGGCACGCGCGCCTGGGCGATGAACGACGACGTGCCCGCAGCCACTATCCGCGCGCGCGCACGGGCCTTGCGCGCACTCGCCGCCGCCAAGCAGCACCACTTCCGCGAGAGCCAGATTGGCCGCACCCTCCGCGTATTGACTCTTCAGCGCACGCGACCCAGCGGCGGCCGCGAGGCGCTGAGCGAGAACTATTTGCAAGTTGTCCTGGCCGGGCCCGACCCCGGGCCCAACCAATTGCTCTCCGCGCGCATCACTGCCGTTGACGGGGACGCCTTGCTGGGCACCGCCTGAACGGATAGGATGCGCGGCGGAGTACAGCGCACGAGGGAGGACGGGCGATGAAGCAGCTTTGGCGGGCGAGTCTGGTTATCCTTCTGGCTAGTGCGGCGATGCCGGCCTGGGGCGGCGTGGTGATTCACCAGGAATCGAAAGGAGCAGGCTCGGACGAGGTCGTCCGAATCGTCACCTACCTCGAGCCCGGCCGCCTGCGGATGGAGGTCGAGTCGGCCGCCGGCTCCACCCTCACCATCTTTCGCGCCGACCGGAAGGTGGTGTGGACGATTCAGCCGGCCGACAAAACCTACCAGGAGATGACCGAGGCGGATGTGGAGAAGCTGGCGCGCCAGATCGAGGCGCTGCGCGGCGAGCAACTGGAGATGATCAAAAAGCTGCCGCCCGAAGAGCGCGCTGCCGCCGAGGAAATGCTGAAGCAAATGGGCTCCAGCCCCGCTCCGGTCAGCGTCAAGCGCCTGGGGCCGGAGTCACTGGTCCCGTTCTCCACCACCAAATATGAAATCTACTCCGCAGGTGAGCGCACGGGCGAGGTCTGGGCCGCGCCGCTCGCCCAGGTGAATCTGGAACCAGCCGAATACGACACCTTTGTCCAATTCTCCCAGTTCTTCGACAAACTTTCCCAACTCGCCGCTGGCGGCGCCTCGGCCGAAGTGCCCGGGGCCTATTGGAAATCCATTGAAGGCTTCCCGGTCAAAGTTTTCAGCTATGAGGAAGGCGAGCTCGCGAGCGAATACCGCGTCATCCGCACCGAACGCCAGACGCTGGGCGACGACAGGTTTCAACTCCCCGCCGGCCTGCGCAAACTCGCACTGCCCGAACCCGAGCCGTAGAGTTTCTCTCCGGGCTGTCATTCCGACCCCGCCCTTTCTCCTGTAGGCAGGCTTTGCGATTCGCGCCCGCTCAGGCAGCTGGCGGAAAGGGCGGGGGAGGAATCTGCTTCTCCCTGACTCAATAGACGCTGCGCACGGTGGCACCGGCGTCTCGCCGGTGTGAACCGGTTCCTGCCTCCCTAACTCCGCTTGTAGGGCTGAGGACCACCCGCTATGATTTGCTTCACAGGGTCACACACCACCGATGCGGCC
>JACQTG010000023.1 GCA_016210895.1 Acidobacteriota bacterium | reverse complement strand
CTGCGGATGAAAGGCCCGATGAGCCAGCCCAGCCCCGGCGGGACGTCTCGCGTGAGCGAGATGGACTCGACCTGGACATAAGCCCCGCCGTCTTTTTCCTGAAACCGCCAGGTGGACCACAGCCGCCAGAGCAGGCCGCGGGCGTTCCCGACTGGCTTTTCGCCTTCGTTCGGCTCGCCTGGGTTTTCCACTTCGGCGATGCGGGTGGTGGTGGAGCGGCTGTAAGCCCGCTCCGCGTCCACCATCCTATAGCGAATATCGTGCTCGGTGTTAAGCACGGCGGTGAGCACTTTCTTCTTGTAGAAACGCATATAAACCTTGAAATGATTTCCCTCGCGCGCGAGCAGCTTCGACTCCAGTACGTCCGGCTGGTACACCTTCTCGTGGTTGTCGTAGTCCTGCACCAGTGCCAGCGTTTCCGCGAGCGTCGCCCCCGGAATGAACACCGTGCCCACCCAGTGGTGCACCATGCCGTCGGGAATCTTGATTTCTTTCCCCGCCTCGCGCGTCTCCAGCGGCTCGATCACGCTCTTGCCCTGCTGGAGCTGTGCGTAGGCTGCTTCTCGTCGGTCCGATGGAAGCGTGTCGACCCAGAGAAAGGGGTTGCCGTGGCGGAGTTCGGCGTCAATGCGGGCCTCGGTGACGCGCACGTAATGCTCGTAGGCCTCAAGTGTTTTCTGCTTCAGTTCGGCCGCCGTTCCGGCCTGGGGTGTGGTTGCCAGCCAGCACACACAAGCCAGCTCCAGAGCGCGGACTTGGACGATGCGCATCGTATCCTTATCCGAGGCCGAAGTTCCCGTTGCCTCCGCTCTTCGCCTTCACCTGCTTCAATCGTTTCAGTTGCGGCAGCCAGCGGTGGAGTTGCTCGGCCAGGCTCTGCTGCCGCGCGGCTTCGGAGCGCAGCTCGAGAACTTGCTGCTTGTACTCGTGCGGCAACGGGAGTTGGCTGGCAATCTGGAACGCCAGCGAAACGCCTCCGCCGCCCCGCGGAGGCTCGGGTGTGCGCCTAAAGAGGAGGTGAGAAATCTCCTCGTAGGATTCGAGCAAACGCGTCGAAGCGGGCGTCCCCTTCGCCTCCTCGTCTTCGGCCAGGTAGTCGACTCGGCCCTGCAGGTAGGGCAGGTCTTCGAACACCTCCAACACGCGGAAGCGGCTCTCTCCCATGGTGAGAATGTCCATTCGCCCGTCTTCGTACTGCTTGATCACCTTCACGATTTCGGCGCTGCAGCCTACCTCGGCTATCTTCTCTCCTCGCGCCAGCAGGACGCCAAACTCCTGCCTGTGATCGAGGCAGTGCCGGGTCATCTGCTTGTAGCGTGGCTCGAAGATGTGCAGCGGCAGCGGCATCCCGGGAAAGAGGACGACATCAAGAGGGAACAAGGGCAACAGTTCATCGCTCATACGGCACGGCCGAGAGCCGCTCGCGCTGATTCTACTCCGCGGCCGCCTTCGCGCCAACCCAACCGCGTTGACTTGTCTCGAAGGGCCTGCCTAAGATGGCTCACCAAGAGTAAACCGAATGCCCAAGAAGAAAAAGAAAAGAGAAAAGGCAAGACAGAAAGCCAGACAACGAAAAGGCTCGCCCGCCCGCGTGGACGCCGACAAGGCCCTGCGCCAGCACCTGCTCTACTTGCTGCGCGGTGGTGGCGCCCATCTCGATTTCGGAGCCGGCCTTCGCGGCCTACCGGCCGACCTGCGCGGGGTCAAGCCGGCGGGGGCGCCGCATACGGCTTGGCAGCTCCTCGAGCACATGCGCATCGCCCAGTGGGATATTCTGGAGTTCAGCCGCAATCCGAAGCACGTTTCGCCTGGCTTCCCCGATGGCTACTGGCCCGAGACACAGGCGCCGCCCGACCCGGCTGCGTGGGAGAAAAGCCTGGCCGCTTTTCGCGCCGACCTCAAAGCGATGCAAGACTTGGTCGCCGATCCGGCCACTGACCTCTATGCCCGCATCCCGCAGGGCACCGGCCAGACCATCCTACGCGAAGCCCTGCTCGTCGCCGACCATAACGCCTACCACCTCGGCCAACTCGTCCTGCTGCGCCGGCTGCTCGGTGCCTGGCCCACCGAACGGACGTTTTCCATCTAAACACCCCGTTCGTGCGCTACCATAAAAACTCCACTTTGTTCTTTGGTTGCCGGGTAGGAGTCGCTGGGCACTGATGAAACACGTCATCGTTGGAACCGCTGGCCACATTGACCACGGCAAGTCGGCCTTGGTGCTTGCCCTGACCGGCACCGACCCCGACCGCTGGGAGGAAGAGAAGCGCCGTGGCATCACCATTGACCTCGGCTTTGCCCACCTGGACCTGCCCGCGTGCTCCCCGGCCGAGGGTGATGACCTCCGCCTCGGCTTCGTGGACGTGCCCGGCCACGAGCGCTTTGTCCGCAATATGCTCGCCGGGGTGGGCGGCATTGACCTCGTCCTGCTCGTCATCGCCGCCGATGAGTCCATCAAGCCGCAAACCCGCGAGCACTTCGATATCTGCCGCCTGCTCGGCGTCGAGCGCGGCTTGGTCGTGCTGAGCAAGGCCGACTTGGTCGAGCCCGAGCTGGTCGAGCTGGTTCGGGCCGAGGTGGAAGACTTCGTGCGCGGCTCGTTTCTGGAAGGCGCGCCCATCTTGCCCGTCAGCGGTAAGACCGGCCAGGGGCTCGACTCGCTGAAGGAAGAGCTGCGCGGCCTGGCGCTGACCGTGCGCGGCAAGGATGCCAGCCACTATTTTCGGCTTCCGATTGACCGCGCTTTCGTGATGAAAGGCTTCGGCACCGTCGTCACCGGCACGCTCGTCAGCGGGCGGGTCGCGCGCGACGACGAGGTCGAGCTCTTTCCCGCCCACCGCCGCGTGCGCGTTCGCGGCATCCAGGCGCACAACCAGGCGGCTGAATCGGCTCTGGCCGGCCAGCGCACGGCGCTGAACCTGGCTGGCGTGGAGTTGAGCGAGCTGGTTCGCGGGATGACGCTGGCCGCGGCCGGCCGATTCGAAACCACCGAGCGGGCCAACGCCCTGCTCCACCTGCTGCCT
>JACQTG010000091.1 GCA_016210895.1 Acidobacteriota bacterium | reverse complement strand
TTCCGGGTTGGCCGTGAAGACCAGGCAGACGTCCAGGGGCAGCCGCACGGGGTAACCTTTGATCTGCACGTCGCCTTCCTGCATGATGTTGAACAAGCCCACTTGAATTTTCGCTGCCAGGTCGGGCAGCTCGTTGATGGCGAAGATGCCGCGGTTGGCGCGCGGCAGCAGACCGTAGTGGACGGTCAGCTCATCGGAGAGGGCCAGACCGCCGCGCGCGGCCTTGATGGGATCGACGTCGCCCAGGATATCGGCAATGGTGACGTCGGGCGTAGCTAGCTTTTCTACAAAGCGTCGGTCGCGTGGCAGGAAGGTGATCGGGGTGGCGTCGCCGTGCTCTTCCAGCCGTAGCCGGCAGGCTCGGCAGATGGGCCGGTGGGGGTTGTCGTTGATCTCACAGCCAGCGATCACCGGGATGGCCTCGTCGAGGAAATTCGTGAGCGAGCGCAGGATGCGGCTCTTCGCCTGGCCCCGCAGACCGAGCAGGATAAAGTTGTGCTTGGAGAGAATGGCATTGACGATGTGCGGGGTTACCGTGTCCTCGTAGCCGACGATGCCGGGAAAAAGTTCTTCGCCGCGCTCGAGCCGGCAGAGCAGGTTCTCCCGCATCTCGTCCTTCACGCTGCGTCTGGCGTAGCGCTCCTCACTGTAGGAAGACAACCGAAGTTCGCCCAGTGTCCGTGGTAGATTCATGAGTCTCCCTGTTGTCCCTTAGCCTGGCCCCTCATTATAGGGGATTTGGCCCGAGATGCTGATACTCCTCTTTCTGAGATGCAGCAGCAGGGTTTCGCGTGGCAAGAGCGGCTAGCGCCGCCAGAGCCATCGGGCTACGGTGTGATAAAAGAACCACTCGCCACCGCGACGGTAGGGGTGCAAGCCGGCCGCGTCCTCCCGTGCTGCTACCAGAAAAAGATCTCGCAGGGCTCGGCGTTCCGTGTTTGTGCACGGGCTCAACGCCAACCAGTCGCGCAGCCGACGCTGCCGCGCCTGCACCTGGCAGTCGAGCAACTTCAGGCCCGCCTCCTGAAACAGGCTCTGCATCTCGGACAGGGTGAGGATGTGCGTAGGCAGACGGGGCGAGCGGGCCTGCTCGAGTCGCTCGAGCCAGGCACGCTGGGTGGCATTTTCCGAGGCTACGACTTCGATCACTGCTAGCCGGCCGGCTGGGCGAAGCACGCGCCGCACCTCGGCCAGGAGGTGCGCGGGATGGGAGAAATTGGCCAGCGAATAACTCCACGTGACGAGCGTGAACGTCGCGTCCCCACAAGGGAGTGATTCGGCATCGCCCACGGCGAATTGCGCGTTGGCCGGAGCCTTGGCGCACGCGTGCCGAACCATCCGCTCGGCAAGGTCCACACCCAGCACCATCCGCGCGCGTCGCGCCAGCTCGGAGGCCAGCCGGGCCGGCCCGCACGCCAGGTCGAGGAGAACGTCAGTTGGCTGCGGCTTGATCCAGGCAGCGTCGTGGCGGATTTCCGAACGAGCAATCCGACGTGCATAGTCCGCCGACGGCGCAGCGAGGCGGTTGAACACCTCGCGCAGCCGGACCTTGACCGCTTGTTGGTCAGACTTTGTTTGCACCGGACTGGCTGCTGGGCATTATAGCAAGCGGTTCTCATTGACGTGAAACAGGGCGTGAATGAGAGAATAGCGCCACCAATCCAAAGGAGTTTTCTTATGGAACTGCGCGACCAAGTCGCCATCGTTACCGGTGCGTCGAGCGGTATCGGCGCCGCCATCGCCCGCGCCTTTGCCGCCGAGGGCGCAAGCCTCGTTCTCGCCGCGCGCTCCGAAGAGCGCCTGCGCGAGGTCGCGGATAGCCTGGCGGGAGCCAAGCGAACCGTAATCGTGCCAACCGATGTTCGCGAGCTCGGCCAGGTCCGCCGGATGGTCGAGCGCACGGTCGAGGAGTTTGGGGGCGTGGACATTCTGGTCAACAACGCCGGCATCGGGATGTATGCGCCCTACGACCAGGCGGACTGGGCGTACTTTCGCGAACTGTGGGAGGTGAACTTCTTCGCAGCCGCCTACGCGATGCGGGAAGTGCTCCCGTTGATGAAGCAGCGCCGCCGCGGCACGATCGTCAACATCTCCTCGGTCGCCGGGCGGATTCCCCTACCGTTTCTTTCCAGCTACTGCTCGACCAAATTCGCGCTCAATGCACTTTCCGACGGCGTCCGCACAGAGGTGGCGGGAGACGGCATTCGCGTCGTGGTGATTTGCCCCGGGCGGGTGCAGACGCCCTTCCACAGCCGGGCCTACTACCATGAAGGACACACAGGGTATCGAGGGCGGATTGGCCGGGGCATTACGGCCGAGCGCGTGGCCCGGGCAACGCTGCGGGCGGTGTTGAGCGGGCAGCGCGAAGTGGTGATTCCCTGGGTGCTGCGGCTTGCCATCGGCTTCCGCAAGCTGTTTCCGGCGCTGACCGACCGCCTCATTCGTGCCGCGATCTTTGGGCAGATTCGCGCGTGATCACTGGCCCAATCTGGTTAGCGCGTCTAGGGCTTCGTGGGTAAGTCGTGCAAAGCTGTCTCCAGTTCGCCCTTGGTGTGCCAGTCGCCGGCACGCGTGGCAACTTCGATGCCGCGCACAAACATCGCCTGGGCCTCGGCGACGCGGTTGAGTCGCGCCAGCAGTGCGCCGGCCTGATAGTAGGCCGCAGTGTAGTCGGGCTTCGCTTCGAGCAGTTGCTGGAAAGCGGCCAGGGCATCGTGGTGCCGACCGAGGCCGGCATATTCCATGGCCAGGCCGTAGCGGACAAAGGCGTCATCAGGATTGGTGCGGATGAATTCTTCCAGCATCTCCCAGCGCGA
>JACQTG010000095.1 GCA_016210895.1 Acidobacteriota bacterium | reverse complement strand
TGCCGCGGCCAAGGGCGTGGGGCTGGGGGATTTCAGGTCCGATTCATCGGCCTCGTCCGGCTCAAACAAGCGGCGCTCGGTGCGACGCCGGCGCAGGAGGTCCACGCAATAATGGCTGGCGATGCTGAACAGCCAGCCCGGGAAAGGAAGCGTGCTGTCGTAGCTCTTCAGTGCACGTTGCGCGCGCAAGAAAACCTCACTCGCGGCATCCTCGGCGGCTTCGGTCGAGCCGAGCAGGTGGCGGCAGAGACCGAAGACCCGCCGGTAGAAGATCCGGTAGAGTTCGGCGAAGGCCTCGCGGTCTCCCGCACGAGCCCGGTCGAGGACTCCCTCCACGGCGGGCTCGGGCAAGTCGCTCCCTCCACCGGTCTTCATCTTCGTACTACGCACCCGCCGCCAAAAAATTGCAACCAGTTTGCCCCGCTCGCTCGGCCGGTGCAAGCGACTAACCTCGGCAGGCTGATCCTCAGAATGACAAGGTGGAAACTTCTCCAGCAGGTGTACGAGGCTCAGTATTGTCCCAGAAAGCGCCCGCCTCCGTGGCGGCTGGCGATGGGATGGAGGCGGGCAGGTAGGAAGGCAACTGGTGCCGGGGGCCGGGTTCGAACCGGCACGTCCCTCCCGGGACAGAAGGCTTCTTGGACCTTCCGCGTATGCCTTTTCCGCCACCCCGGACAAACTAGCGGGAGCAAATAGCGTGCCAGGTCGGGCATGCATGTATCGTTGCAACCGTTTACGTTTCAATAGGTTGCTTGCGGCTCCTGAGGCCACACCGGCGGCTCGTCGGAAGGAAGCTGAATTGTCTGCAGCTACTGTGAAGTCCGATTCTCGCCCCCGTCCGTGGCCTTGTGCCTGGGCGCTCAGTGGGCGGGGACGAAGCGGTCGCGGGCAAAGGCGCGGAGTTCCTGCACATACTCGCGGCGGGAGCGCGAGAGCGGCACGGTGTTGCGGATCTCGTCGAGCAGGCGCTCGGTGGTAAGTCGCGCCTCCTTCTCGGCCAACAGCCCGTAGAGGGCAGCGACCACGACCTGCTCGATTTCGGCCCCGCTGAACCCATCGGCTGCCTCGGCCAGGGCATTCAGGTTGTAGTCGGCCGGATTCTGTCGGCGCCGCGTGAGGTGGATGGAAAAAATCTCCCGCCGCGCGTCCCGGTCGGGGAGGTCGACGAAGAAAATCTCATCGAAGCGGCCTTTGCGCAGCAACTCGGGCGGGGTGGCGGACAGGTCATTGGCGGTGGCGGCAACGAAGACTGTTTCCTTTTTCTCCTGCAGCCAGGTGAGAAACGCACCGAACAGGCGCCGGCTCAGGCCGGCGTCGGCCTCGGAGGAGGTGGAGCCGGCGAAGGCTTTCTCGATCTCGTCAATCCAGAGCACCACGGGGGCGACGGCCTCGGCGGTGTCGAAGGCTTGCCGGAGATTCTTTTCCGACTCGCCGATGTACTTGTCGAGCAGGCGGCCGGGGTCGAGCCGCAACAGCGGCAGGCTCCAGGCGCGGGCGATGGTCTTGGCGGCGAGGCTCTTGCCGCAGCCCTGCACCCCGACGAGCAACACGCCGCGGGGCGGACGCAGGCCCATCCGCCGCGCCTGGTCGCTGAAGCCGGCTTGGAAGCGCTCAAGCCACGCCTTGAGCCGCAGCAAGCCGCCGAGCGGGGCGAGGTCCTGGCCGAGGTCGATGAATTCCAGGATGCCTGCCTGTTCGACGTGGTGCTTCTTGGCCGCCAGAGCCTGGGCCAGGTCGCGCGCATCGAGCACGTTGTCGTCGAGCACGCAGCGGCTGATCACGCGTCGCACCTCGGTCAGGGTCAACCCTTTCAGGTTGCGCGCGAACAGGTTCAGCTCGTCTTCGGTCAGACGGAAGGCGTAGTTCTTGCTTCGGTTCAGTTCGCGGAAGGTCTCGAGCACGGTGCGACGCAAGTCCGGCTCGCCGGGCAATTCGAGCTGGTAGCGGGCCGCGAGATTGCGCAACTCGGCGGGTAGCTCGAGCGCAGGTGCCGACAGCACCAGGGTGACGTTGTGGCCGGTGCCTTCCTGGGCAAGCTCGCGCAGGTGGCGCACCAGATGGGATTGCTTGAGGTAGGGATGGAAGTCGCGGAGGAGATAGACAGCGGGGAGTTCGGCCGCCTGAATGTTACGCAACGCTTTGGCCGGATCCTGCGTGTCGTAGAGCGGCTGGTTCAACTCGTGCCGGCAGAGGCCTTGCGTGACCGACCAGGTGAAAAACGCCAACCGCAGCTCGCGGCAGAGGGCCGCAAGCAGGTGAATGAGCCGCTCCTCCTCCTGCGTCTCGACGTAGAGAATCGGATGTCGCGATTTGATCAGCAGCCGCAGGTCATCCATGTGGTGAGGAGTGTGCCAAACGAGAATGGTGGAGGCAAGCGCCGGGGCGTGGAAAGCTCAAGCAGGGCCCAGGGGCAGGAAGTATTGCGTGCCTTTGACCGGCTCGCCCAGCCGGCGGAGGAGCTTTTGCAGGTCTTCGTGCCGGTCGACAAAATCAATCTGGTTGGTATCGATGACGAGCAGGTTGGAGACGGTGTAGTGGAAGAAAAAATGCTCATAGCCGCGCACGACTTCCTCCAAATACTCGTCGGAGAGTTCGCGCTCGCGGGGATCGCGCCGCTTGGCGATGCGTTTCTTCAGTACCGCGACGCTGGCTTGCAAATAGATCACCAGGTCGGGGGTGGGGAGTTGCGGCCGGAACCATTCGTAGTACTGGTCGTAGACGGTGAGCTCCTCGTCGTTCAGGTTGACGTAGGCGAAGAGCTTGTCCTTCTCAAACAGGTAGTCGGCGATGACCGTGCGCGGATCGTGCTCCAGGGCCAGGTCGCGTAACTGTCGATAGCGTGCGAGCAGAAACCACATCTGCGCCCGAAACGCCGCCCCGGGGCGGTCGGCATAGAAATCCTTCAGGTGGGGGTTGTCTTCCGGGTCGAAGATCCGGCGGGCATGGAGCCGGTCGGCCAGAATCCGCGCCAGGGTGGACTTGCCGACGCGCAACGGGCCTTCGATGGCGATGTAGCGCGGTGGGACAAAGCGCGGCGCTGCGTGCATCGGCTTGCTGGCGATTATAGTGAGGCACGGGAACTTCTGCCAGGGCTCGCGCGATTACAGGGGTGAGGGCTGGTGGCGGCGGATTCGCCGGCGGAGCCCGTGCCGCGCAGGCGAGGATAACCCGCCGCCGCGCCATGGCTTCTTAGCTAGGTAGCTCGTGCGAGGTTAAATCGACCGCGCGAGCCTTCCGGTCGGGAAGGGTCGGGGCCAAGGAGGCAGCAATGAAGGTACGAGGGCTAGTGATTCTTCTCGGGGCCAGCCTGCTGGCGTTCGGGGTCTTCTCGGCCTACCACCCGGCGCAGGCCAGCCGGATCGAGCCGCCCTGGCAGGTGCACGAGGCCATTGTTCATTCCAACCTGGCCATCTTTCCCGTCACCTCTAGCACGTTCCACGACACCCGCAACTACATCACCCTGGATGAAGGTCTGACGGCGGGAACGGTGAAAGTAACCGAACTGGGTGCTGCGCTGGTGCGTCGCCGGCCGGGTGTGCGTCCGCGCCCGCTCCCTGACCGGGCACGCGTGAATCAACTCGTGCTCATTAATGATTCCGACAAGGCGCTGATTCTGCTGGCGGGCGAAATCGTCACTGGCGGTAAGCAGGACCGCGTCATCGCCAAAGACCGCGTCATCCCGCCCGGCGCTGACCCGCTGCCGCTCGATGTGTTTTGCGTCGAGCCGGGCCGCTGGTCGGGCGTATCGGTTGCCTTTGGAACGAAGAGCTTGATGGCGGCTCCCAATTTGCGCGAGAAAGCCCAGGTGGCCAAGAGCCAGGACGAGGTCTGGGCCTCCGGTCGCCAGGCGGCAGAGAGCGTGGCCGACGCTGCCGGTGTAGCCGGTGGGGTCAGCTCTTCGAGCTATGCGGTGATGGCCGAGGGTGAGCTCAAGCGCAAGATTGATTCCACTGCGGCCGCTCTCCAGCAGGACTACGAGAAAGCGCTCCGGAATCAACTGCGCGGAAAGAAAGTTGTCGGAGTGGTGGTAGCGGTGAACGGCGAGATCATCTGGGCCGATCTATTCGCCGAGCCGGCGCTGTTCGAGAAGTACTGGCCCAAGCTCCTGCGCAGCTATGTGGTCGAGGCGCTGGCCGTACCACGTGTCGAGCATGCGCGGGCCTCGCGCCAGGACGCCGAGCACTTTCTGACTGAGCAGGAGGGCAAACAGCTCATCGAGGTCGAGCCGGGCGAGTACCGCCTGGTCGAAGTCGAGCATCCGCGCTACGCCATCTTTCAGTTGAGCTCGCTTCTGGAGAAAGCTGAGCCCTTGCTCCACTTCAACAAGCTGCGCAAGGAGACTGTTCGCCCAGAGTCGATCCGACCCCTGCACCGGCCACGCTAGCTTTCACGGGTTTTTAGGCTTTGGGCTGTTTTCCTCAGCAGTATCCGTCGAATTGACGTACCGGAGGACTCCGTTGGCACGCGTCTCTAGGATTAAGTACCAGATCCGTTCTTGGTCATCCCGCGGCCACATCCCCTCTAATACGTTCCACGCTTCTTCCGCGCGCCCACCATAGAGGTAGGCGAAGACGATCGTCAATACGAGCCCTTTCACTTCGCGGTATTCGTCCCACGCCACCTCGTCCATCTGCTCAGTGCTGCGAACCTTACGAAACCGATTGAGGCGCTCAGGGGGGAGTTGCGCTCTGGCTTCTGAGATTTCTCGCTCGTAAAGAGTCCAAAACTCAGGGCTAACATCCTTCAGTGTGTTGCCTTCTAGCCGAAGGATTGCGAACGGAAAAGGAGTTTCTGCATGTGAGAGATCATCGAAGTAATCGAACGCTCCGTCCTGGGTCGAAATCTCGATACGTCCGTCTCCATCGATATCGGTGAAAGCAGCATCACGCTGATTCTCGATCTCCCGCACTAGGCCCGGAGGGTCACCCAGCGAAACAATCCAGTAGGTCCAACAGCAATGCGCACCACCAGACAAGCCTTCCAGTACGACCTCAGGCGTTCCGTCCACGTTGATGTCCTTACCCGTTGCTTCGTGGAGCAGGATATCCCAGTCGCTAGCTGTGAAAACC
>JACQTG010000011.1 GCA_016210895.1 Acidobacteriota bacterium | reverse complement strand
TCCTTCCTCGATATCGCTTTGAACCACGGCATCCATTTGGAGCACGCCTGCGGCGGCAACTGCGCCTGCACGACCTGCCACGTGGTAGTCAAGCAGGGGGCGGAGCTACTGTCCCAGGCTGAGGACGACGAACTCGACCGGCTCGACATGGCCGCCGACCTGCAATTGAATTCGCGGCTGGGTTGCCAGGTGGTGGTCGAGCGGCCGGGCGAGATTGTGGTCGACATTCCCGCCTGGAACCGCAACTACGTGAGCGAAGGCGGCGATTCCGTCTTCGCCGTCACAGGCAGCGAGAAGAAAGACTAGCCAGAGGAAGGCGAGGCGATGTCGGACGAACTTACCTGGGACGACGTCGAAGACATCGCGCTGAGCTTGATCGAAAAGTTCCCCGACACCGACCCGCTCTCGGTCCGCTTCACCGACCTCCACCGCTGGGTCACTGAGCTCGAAAGCTTCGCCGGTGACCCCAAGGCTTCGAGCGAGGGGAAGTTAGAGCAGATCCAAATGGCCTGGCTGGAAGAGTGGAGAGACCGCCAGGGAAACTAACCGCTCCAGTGCCCACTGCGTGTCGCATCGGCTGAGCCAGCCGACTGCGACTGTCCGCCCAACAACCTGTCAAACAGGGGAAAGAAGACGTTGAACCGCCCGTCCGGTTGGTCGTGGTGTTGGAGGTGGTGGTAGCGGGCCGACTCGAGCCAGGAGGGCAGCCAGCCGCCCAGGTGAATCCGCCGGTGAATTTCTTCCGAGAGGATGAAGTAGACGATGAATCCCACCAGCACGCCCGAGACGATGCGTGGCTGCAGCCACCACTCCAGCGCGAGAAAGGGCATGGCGTTCACGACAAAAACGGCCATGACGAGCAACGGCGAGCCGAGGAAGTTGATGTAGCGGCCTTCATCTGGCGCGCCCACGGTGCGGTGATGCTCGAGATGGCGTTCGGTGAGGAACGTGCCCGGCCAATGCAGCAAGAAGCGATGAAAGAAGTACTCATAGGCATTGGCATAGAGCAGCCCGACGAAGAAACCAACCCACAGGCTGATGGAGATCGGCGGAAAAACTCCGCTGAGAAGCACGGCCAGGAGCCCGGCGAAGAGGATGGCGGTCAGCGCGTTGGTGAGTTGGACAACGCGTCCGCGGGCGTTGGCCGCGGCGCGAATCTCGGCCACGGTCGGCATCTCTTGCTCCTGCCCCCGACCGCCCTCAGTTGTTGAGATGAAACGGGGCCGGTGCTGGTTGCACAAGCGAGCAGCAGCCGTGCGCTTCCGGCCAAAATGGCGTTTCCGGGCGACTCCGCCGAGCCCTAGAATGCCGCAGAGGCACTTGTGAGAGAATCGAGCCCAGTTCGCGCCAAGGAGGCTTTATGTCCCGGAGTCTGCACCCCGAAACCATCCTGATTCACGGGGCCCGCCCAGTGAATCCGACCAGTGCGGTGGCCATGCCGCTCTTTCAGACCAGCACCTACCGGCTGGCCAGCACCCGCGCCGGCGCCGACTTTCAGCAGAGCGTCGAGCCGGCCGAGTATTACACCCGCTGGGGCAATCCCACCACGCAGGCGCTGGAAGTGCAGTTCGCGCAACTCGAGGGCGCCGAAGCCGCTTTGGCCTTCTCCTCGGGCATGGGCGCGATTTCGACCGCTATCCTGGCCGGGCTCAAGCAGGGCGATCATATCGTCGCTGGGTCGCCACTCTACGCCGGCGCCACCGAGCTCTGCCAAGATATTCTTCCGCGCTGGGGGATCGAGACCACGTTCGTCGAGCCGAGCGACCCGGGCAACTTCGAGCGCGCCCTGCGGCCCACGACCGGCCTCATCTACGTCGAGACGCCTTCAAACCCTACCCTGAAACTCACTGACCTTGCCGCTGTCGCTGCGGTGGCCAAGCGCCGCGGCCTGCGGACGGTTTGCGACAACACGTTCGCCACGCCGCTCGGGCAGCAACCGCTGGCACTGGGCATCGATGTGGTCGTGCACAGTGCAACGAAATACGTCGGCGGGCACAGCGACGTGGTGGCGGGCTTGCTGGCGGGGCCGAAGGCCTACGTCGAGCAGTGCTGGCACCACGCCAAGCTGCTCGGGCCGGCACTGGACCCGTTCGCGGCCTGGCTCCTGCTGCGCGGGCTGAAGACGCTGGCGGTGCGCTATGAGCGCCAGGCCGCCACGGCGCTCAAGCTCGCCAACTTCCTTGCGCTGCATCGCGCCGTGGCGACGGTGCACTATCCCGGTCTCGAGTCGCATCCGCAGCATGGGCTGGCGTGCCGGCAGATGAAAAGCTTCGGGGCGATGCTGTCGTTCGAGCTGAAGGGCGGCTACGCCGCCGCGCAGCGCTTCGCCGAGTCGCTGCAAGTGGCCCTGCTGGCAGTGAGCCTGGGCGGCGTAGAGACCCTGGTGCAGCATCCGGCTTCGATGAGCCACGGCTTGCTGGCCAAAGAAGACCTCGAGCGCACCGGTATCAGCCAAGGGTTGGTTCGGGTTTCCGTGGGACTCGAGGCGGCCGACGACCTCATCGCCGACTTCGAGCAGGCGCTCACCGCGACTGCGGGATGAAGTGAACATGCACCGCTCCGCGGAGGTCTTGCGGGTGCCAGCTACTTGCTCTAAGCTAGCTTGAGGCCGGGGCGCCATGGTGCAACGGCTAGCACGGCAGTCTTTCAAGCTGCAGATCCGGGTTCGATTCCCGGTGGCGCTACCAGCTGATTTACGACCGTCGTGGGCGATGTTCGCGCCATAATCCATCAAGTGATTAATGACCAATGTTGCCGAATAGGAGTGTCAGCATGCAACAGATTCGACGCCGCTCGTTCCTCGCATTCGCCGTTGCGGCACTTCCGCTCACGGCGATCGGCCAATCCACAAACAGTGATGAGAATGCTGCCGCACCGGGCACCGTGCCAGCGGGCGCCGATAGGTTTGGCAAGACGCGTCCGATCCCTACCGGTTCCTCCGCGTTCAAGGTCGCGACACAGGATACCGGCGGCGCGCTCTTCGTCATGGAAAACCGGAACACCAGGAAAGGCGGACCGCCGCTCCATTTGCACCACCACGAAGACGAGTTGTTCTACGCGATCGAGGGCGATTACGTCGTGCAAGTCGGATCGGAGCGGCACCGCTTGACG
>JACQTG010000107.1 GCA_016210895.1 Acidobacteriota bacterium | reverse complement strand
GGTGGTGACCGGCATCCTCTTGCTCCTCTACTACCGGCCCTCACCGGGCGAAGCCTTTGAAAGCATCCAGTTCATTATGACCAAGGTGCGCTTCGGCTGGCTGGTGCGCGGCTTGCACGCGTGGGCCGGCAACCTGATCATCTTTACCGCCCTGCTGCATATGTTCTCTACCTTTTTCCTCAAAGCCTATCGCAAGCCCCGCGAACTCACCTGGATCACGGGCTGCCTGCTCTTCTTTCTCTTTCTCGGCTTTGGCTTCAGCGGCTACCTGCTGCCCTGGAACGAGCTGGCCTTCTTTGCCACCAAGGTGGGCACGGAGATGATGGCAGCCGTGCCGCTCATCGGGAGCTGGCTGCTGACCGTCTTCCGCGGCGGCGAGGAAGTTACGGGCGCCACCCTGACGCGGTTCTTCGGCTTCCACGTGGCCGTCTTTCCTGCTCTCACCACGCTCGTGCTGGCCGCACACCTCTACCTGGTGCAGCGCTTCGGCATGAGCGTGCCCTCCGGCGTCGAACAGGCCCACCGCAGGAGTGGCCAACCGCTGCTTGCCTACCCCTTCTTCCCCAACTTCCTGCTGCGCGATTTGATGGGCTGGTACATCGCCCTCGGTGTGCTGGCAGCGCTGGCGGCGCTCGACCCGTGGGAGCTCGGCGTCAAGGCGGACGCCTTTGCCCCCACGCCCGCCGGCATCAGGCCCGAGTGGTACTTCCTGTTTCTCTACCAGACGTTGAAATTGTTGCCGGCGAAGCTGCTCTGGATTGAAGGCGAACAGGCCGGCGTGTTGCTGACGGGCCTGGCGGCGGTGCTCTGGGTGCTGGTGCCGTTTTTCGACCGCGAACCTGAGGGTCGCACCGGCCGCCTCTTCACCGCCCTCGGTGCGACTGTTGTGGCCTACATCGCGGCATTGACCGTGTGGGGCTGGCGAGGTTGAGCGGATGCCGGTTCGGTTGATTGCGTCTCTACTGGCACTCGTCGCCGTTGCGCGTGCGCTTCCCGCACAAGAACCACCGGTCCAACCCAAGGATACGTGCCTGGAGTGTCACACCGTGCTCGAGCATCCCGCGGCACAGAAATACTTCGAGGACATCCACTACGCCCGCGGACTCACCTGCGCCGCCTGCCACGGCGGTGACCCGACGGCGGAAGATATGCTCGAGGCCATGGATCCGGCCAAGGGCTTCCTCGGTGCGCTTACGCGGGCGCAGATTCCGCGGCTGTGCGCGCGCTGCCATTCCGATGCCGCCTTCATGCGCAGCTATAACCCTTCCCTGCGCACCGACCAGTTGGCCCAGTACTGGACCAGCGTCCACGGCCAGCGCCTGCGCCGCGGCGACACGCGCGTGGCTGTCTGCACCGACTGCCACAGCGTGCACGATATTCGCCCGGCCTCGAGCCCGCTTTCCAGCGTGCATCCTCTGCAGATTCCTGACACCTGCGCGCGCTGCCACTCCGATGCCGCGCTGATGAAGCCCTACAGAATCCCCACCGACCAGTTGGCCAGCTATCATGCCAGCGTCCACTACCAGGCGCTCGAAGCGGGCGACCTGGCCGCGCCCACCTGTGCCACCTGCCACGGCAACCACGGCGCGGCCCCGCCGGGCGTGGCCTCCGCCGAACGCGTCTGTGGCACCTGCCACGTCTTTCAGGAACAACTGTTCGACCAAAGCCCGCACAAAGCCGCCTGGGAAATGCTCGGGTTGGCCGCCTGCCTTGCCTGCCACGGCAATCACCGCATCGAGCCAACTCGCGACGCGCTCGTGGGCACGGGCGAGCAGTCCTACTGCGTGACGTGTCACGTGGAGGGCGACTCGGGCTGGACCGCGGCCCAGGCGATGCACGCCCGGCTCACCGAACTCGATGCGGCTCTGGCCCAAGCCGACGAACTGCTGGCGCGTGCCGAGCGCGCCGGAATGGACGTGAGCGAAGCGCGCCTCACGCAAGCCAATGCGCGTGAGCGACTGATCAAGGCGCGGGTCGACGTTCATAGCTTCGACCCGGCCCGGGTCGAAGACACCACCCGCAGCGGGCTGCAGTTGGCCGGCCAAGTCCAGCAAGGGGGCGAGCAGGCCCTGGCTGAGCTCGCCTTTCGCCGCAAAGGCTTGGCGTTGTCGCTGTTTGCCATTGCCTTTGTTGTCTTGAGTTTGTGGCTCCTCATCCGTGATTTGGAACGCCGCCGGCCTCCCCTAAGGGAGTGGAAGCGCCCTTGACCCTGGGCTTTTTGCCTCATCACTGAGCCTTCTGCCGCGTCCGGTGGGCTATCTCGGGGGCCGCTCCCTGCTCCCAAAGCCTTTAACTCCTTTCTTTGCATAGAGAAAACCCGGATTCGCCCAGCCCGGCTTTGGCAGCCTGTGTGCCTTCCAGGTGAGTGAGAAAAGAGCTGAACCAGGGCAGGCTGGACTATGCCACGGAACAAAAGCTCTAGAAGACTGTGCGGCGTGGACGTTTCCCAGCGTCGGCAGACGCGGACTTCGCCTCCGGGGTTTGGCTGCCGACGCGCCCAGGGAAATGGAGCTTCACCCCTAAGGGGGATGACGTTCCTCTCCCGCCAGTTCCGTGGAACACTGACACCCGCTTCCAGCCTGCCCTCCAGTTTAGCTGGCGCCACCGCTCGGGTGCTTGCCTTACCCTTAGCCCTGTCAACGCCCGAAGCCCTGAACGTCATCGAGCAACTCTACAGAAACCCCTGCCTGACATCTCATCTGGGCGGTGGCCCAGCTTTTCTGCTCTCATCCCGGGACGAGGCCAGCTGACCATGGAAACGACCGTGGTGTCCAAACAGAGCTGGCTCGCGCTCCTGCGCGCCGGCACCTGCACCACGCAGTTCAAAACTGACCGCATCCCGCCCGAAGTCCTGGAATCGATCCTGGAGGCCGGCTGCCAGACCACCCTGCCGTGGAACCTACGGCCGTGGCAATTCATCGTCGTCAGCACGGAGCCCTGGCGGAGCAAGCTGTTGCGGCACTGCCCGGACCCAGGCCCGGCCGCCACAGCGCCCGTGCTGCTGGTCGCCTTGGGCAATCCGCAGGCCTGGAAGCAGGCCCCGGCGCGGCTGAACGAATTGATGCAGTCAGGCAGCCTGGCACCGGGCAAGGAAGCCCTGCACCTAGAACGCATCCAGCGCCAGTGGAGCGTGGGCGAAGCGGCGCGCGTTTTCGCCATCGCTCAAACCCACGCTGCCCTGCAACAGATTCGCCTGGCCGCGCTGATCTGCGACGTAGCAAGCTGGTGGATTTACGAGTTTGACGCCTCAGGTCTGGCCAACTGCCTGAACATTCCTGAGAGCTTGCTGGTCGTCGGCGTGCTCGGCCTGGGCTACTGCGCCGATCGCACCCACCTGCCTGCCCCCTCCCTCGCCCGCACGGTTTTTGCTGAAGCCTACGGCCTGCCTTGGGTTCGTGTGGCCGGGCATAACCACTCCGAGGGGAGCTACCATGCACGGGAAAGAGATTCTTGACAACTTCCTGGAAGAACACGCCCAGCTCCGTGACCGCCTGTTGACCTGGGAGATCGCGCTGGGACAGATCGCCCGGGGCAACTACGAGCAATCACGCACGGGCGTTTCGATTCTGTTTGAGATGTGCCATGTGCTCGAGCGGATCAGCACTCATCACCTCCGGGAAGAAGAGACCGTTTTCTATCCGATCATTGAGCACAAGTTACCCCGGCTGCGCGGCCTACTGAGCGAGTTCCAGCACGAACACGACGTCTTCCGCCAGACATTCGAAGAGTTCCGGCATGGTTTGAGCTGGTTCAACGCCAGCGGTGAGCTGCGGGATCTGCCGCGCCTGGGCCAGGAACTCACCCGCACCCTGCGGCAGCATATGGAGCGGGAAGAACGCGAGCTCTTGCCGCTGGTGCTCAAAGAATTTGAGGAGAAAGACTGGTGCGAACTGCGTCGCCTGTTCGTGGAGTCGGAGGTTGCCTGAGCGTCCCGAACCTTCGGGAGGAAGGAGATTCCCATGGCTCCACGAGCCCCCAAAGTCACGACCGCCGGCGACGCCCTCGGCTGTGTTCGCAGCGGTAACCGCGTCTACATCCATCCCGGCTGTGCCACTCCGGAGCCCCTCGTCCAGGCTCTCGCCGCCCGCGCCGCCGAGCTCACAAACGTCGAAGTCGTCCACCTGCTCACCTTCGGCCAAGCCGACTACATCCGGCCGGAAATGGAAGGCCGTTTCCGCCACACCGCTTTCTTCATCGGCGCGAACGTGCGCGAGGCGGTCAATGCCGGTCGGGCGGATTTCGTTCCCATTTTTCTGAGCGAGATTGAGCGGCTGTTCTCCACCGGCGCGATGCCGATTGACGTGGCCTTGATCCAGGTCTCCCCGCCCGACGAGCACGGCTTTTGCAGCCTGGGCGTGGGCGTGGACACCACCCTGACCGCGGCCAAGTGCGCCCGTACGGTGGTGGCGGAAGTGAACGAGCAGATGCCCCGCACCTGGGGCGACTCCTTCCTTCACACGAGCCAGATTGACTACCTGGTGGAGACCAATCGTCCCCTGCTCGAGCTGCCGCGTCACCCCATGACCGAGCTCCACCGCGCCATCGGCCGCAACATCGCTGACCTCATCGAAGACGGCGCCACGCTCCAACTGGGCATCGGCGGCATCCCCGACGCCGTGCTCCTCTACCTGCGGGAGAAAAACGACCTCGGCATCCACACCGAGATGTTCTCCGACGGCATCATGGAACTGGTCAAGGCCGGCATCATCACCTGCGAGCGCAAGACGCTCCACCCCCACAAGATCATCGCCAGCTTCGTGCTCGGCAGCCGCGCCTTGTTCGACTTTATCGACAACAACCCGCTGATCGAGCTCCACCCCGTCTACTACACCAACGACCCCTTCGTCATCGCCCAGAATGAAAAGATGGTGGCCATCAACTCCGCCTTGCAGGTCGATCTGACCGGACAGGTCTGCTCGGATTCGATTGGGCGGACGTTCTACAGCGGCTTTGGCGGCCAGACCGATTTCATTCGCGGCGCCGCTCACGCGAAAGGCGGCAAGCCCATCATCGCCCTGCCGGCGACGGCCAAGGACGGCAGCGTCTCGCGCATTGTGCCGGTGCTCGACTCCGGGGCCGGAGTGGTGGACACGCGCGCCGACGTCCACTATGTGGTTACCGAGTACGGCGTGGCCTACCTGTTTGGCCTGTCGGTTCGGGAACGCGCACGGGCCCTGATCCGCATCGCCCACCCCAAGTTCCGCGAGGAGCTGGCCGAGTGGGCGATGCGCGCCCACATCCTGCCGGCCCGTGAGGCTGTGAGCCTGGAGGCAGCAGCATGAGCCACACAGAAAAGGCCGATCGGGGCCTGTTGGAATTGGATTCGGAAGAGTGCAAGGGCTGCGGCTTGTGCGTCGAGGCCTGTCCGCCCAAAGTCCTGCGCCTGGCGGAT
>JACQTG010000106.1 GCA_016210895.1 Acidobacteriota bacterium | reverse complement strand
TTTCGCGTTCGGCCAGGAGCTCATCCAGCTCGACCTGGCCGATGACAGAGCGCAAGGTGGTCTGTGACAACTGGCTGGTGGCGTAGATGTAGTTCGCGTCCTTGACTTGGTTGACGACCTTGTTGGCGTCAATCACGCGCAGATAGCAGACGGCGTTGACTTTGACGGAAACGTTGTCGCGGGTGATGGTGTCCTGCGGGGGAATGTCCAGGGTGATGACGCGCAAGTCAATCCGAACCAGCCGCTCAATCGGCCAGAAGATGAGCCGCAAGCCGGCTCCGCGCACCGGCAGCAAGCGGCCCAGCCGGAAGACCACGCCACGCTCGTACTCGAAAATGATCTTGATGCAGCTCAGGAAGTAGAGAATCACGATCCCCAGGAAGATCATCGGACCACTCATGGTTCACTCCTTTTGACCGGATGGATTGGCCGGGCCGACTGCGGCGGCAGTGGTGTCCGCCGCCGGCTCAACTGTCAGGGTAAGACCGTTCATTGCGACCACCCGCACGCGGGTTCCGGCCGGGACCCGCACGCCGGCGCGGGCGCGCCAGTATTCACCGTGGATGGCAATCTGGCCTTCCGGGGCGAGCTCCGTCAAGACAGTGCCAATCGAGCCGACCATCTCCTCGCTGCCGGTGGTCACTTTTTGGCGGAAGGCCTTGATGACCAGACGGAGGAGGAAAACGGAAATAGCCGCAAAGGCCAAAGCCACTGGGACAATCACGCCGAATTTCATACGCATCTCCGGAATCGGGGCGTCCACCAGCATCAGCGAACCGAGCACCATGGCGGCGACGCCTCCCAAAGCCAGGATGCCGTGGCTGATGAACTTGGCCTCCAAGGCAAAGAGCACCAGCGCGAGCAGGATGAGGAGAACGCCGGCATAGTTGATGGGCAGGAGGTGGAGGGCGAACATCGCCAGGATCAAGAGGATTCCGCCGGCCACGCCGGGGAGGATGAGGCCGGGGTTGCTGAACTCAATGTAGAGGCCCAGCACGCCAAAGATGAAGAGGAGGAAGGCAATGTTGGGGTCGAGGATGCGGGCCAGGAAGCGTTCGCGGTCGGTCATCGCCACCGGTTCGAGGCGGGGCGCGCTCAAATCCAGCGTTTGCGTGCGGCCGTCAAAGCGCGTCAGCGTACGCTGGTGGAGTTTTTCCAGCAAGACTTCGGGGGATTCGGCCACTAGGTCGATGAGGTTGCCCTTGAGCGCCTCCTGATCGGTGAACGATTTGGCCTCCGTCACGGCTTTTTCTGCCAGCTCGACGTTGCGGCCGCGCTTGGCGGCAAAACTCCGCAGGTAGGCAGCTGCATCCTCAGTCAATTTCTTTTTCAGGGTTTCATCCACCTGGGGACCACCGAAGAGAACGGGCGAGGCGGCGCCGCTGTTCGTGCCAGGAGCCATGGCCGCCACATCAGCCGCGAGCAGGATGAAGAACCCGGCCGAAGCCGCCCGGGCGCCGCTCGGGGACACATAGGCGATGACGGGAATGGGCGAGTGGATGATGTGGTCGATGATTTTGCGCATCGAGCTGTCCAGCCCGCCCGGCGTGTTCAGCACCAGCAGAACGGCGTCCGCATTGATCTCTTTAGCGCGCTCCAAGCCGCGGACGACATAGTCGGCTGAGACCGGATGGACGATCTCATCCAACTTCAACTCGACCACGGTGGAGGCCAGGACGACAGGCGCCGAGAGGAAAACGAAACTGCACAAGAGCAGCAGGCGGGTGGGTCGACGGTTTGCGAGCGGTCGCACGGCACCCCCATTATAGCGCAGAGTGCGGAAGCGCAGCGGTGGGCCGGTCAAGGTTCGATGGCGCGGGGCGGCTCAGCGAGAAGTTGCTGGAAGCGGACATCCTCGAGGATGAGGGCGAAAGCGGGTTCGCTGTTCAGGCGGTCGAAGTCGCGATAACCTTCCTCGATCGCGCGGCGGAGATAGGACAGGCAGCGCTCCACGTCGCCAATGGCGGCGAAGGTCTTGGCCAAGATGAAGTGGAATTGCGCCATGTCCTGAACCGACTGCGTCTGCAAGATCACGCCGAACGGGCTGCGCTTTTCCAGCACCTGCGGGTCGAGGAGCAGGGCCAGCCGATATTCCTGAAAGGCCTCCTCGTTCTTCTTAAGCGCCAGATAGGTGGCGGCCAGGTTCACGTGCGCCGAAGCGGACTCGGGGCGCAGTTTGAGTGCCTCTTCAAAATGCCTGCGGGCGCGTTTGTAGTCGTGCTGGGCATAGCGCACCATGCCTACGTTGTTCTGGGGCTCGAAGAAATGCTTGTCAATCTTCAACGCCCGCTCATACCAGGACTTCGCCCGGCCGAAGTCCTGTACCTGGAAGTAGGCGATGCCGAGCTTGTTGGCGGCGGGAGCATTCTTCCGGTCGAGCTGGAATGCTTGCGCATAGAAGTCTACGGCTTCCCGGAAGCGCTTGCGGGCCATCATCACATCGCCGTGGAGCTCGAGACGCCGAACCTCCTCGGCGCGCGGCCGCAGGTTGAGCAGCGGCGCCTGCTGCGCGACCACGGACGGTGCCACCAAGAGGCCGGTGAGCAGCAGGACGGGGTGCAGGAAACGATGCCCTCCCACGAATCCCTCCTCCCTTACGGGTTCGGCGGCGGGGCGCGCGGCTCGGGCGGGGGCGCCTCAGCAGGAGTTTGCGGACGGCGGATGCCGATGGCGCGCATCAGGGTGCCGCCAAAGCGCTCAACGAAGGTGCGGCGGTGCTTAGGGCAGAGGTCGGTGGGCTCGGTGCCCACGAGGAAGAGTTCGGCTTGCACTTCGGGGCAGTCGGGGGTGGCCAGTTGCAGCGTTTCCGGGTCAATCGCCACGGTGATGATGCCTTCCGGGGGCACGAAGGGCTGGACGTCGCGATAGGCAGGCAGGGCCACTGCCCGCTTCATGAACTCGGTCCAAATCGGTTGCGCCGCTGCAGCCCCTGGCAAGCCCAGGTCGCTGTAGTCGTCAAAGCCGACCCAGACCGCGCACAAGAGATTTGACGTATAGCCGACAAACCAGGCGTCGCGGGAGGTGCCGGTCTTGCCCGCGGCAGGCACCACGAAGCCTCGAGCCCGTGCCCCCGCCCCCGTACCGCGGTTCAGGGTGTCTTCCAGGATGTTGGTCACCATATAGGCGATGCGCGGGTCAAGGACGGGTGTGGGGTTGCTCTGGTGCCGGACGAGGGTGGCCCCATCGGGCACGAGGACCTGCTGGATCAGAAACGGGTCTAGGCGCTGGCCGCCATTGGCAAACACGGTGTAGGCGCCGACGACTTCCAGCGGCGTCGAGTCGTAGGCGCCCAGGGCAACAGCCGGAGTCGGGCGCAGTCGCAGGTTGAGCCCTGCGCGGCCGGCCAGTTCGGCCACGCGGTCGTAGCCGGCCATTTCAGCCACTTTGACGGTGGCCACGTTGAGCGAGCGCATCAAGGCCTGGCGCAGGGTGACCACGCCGTAAAAGCGCTCGCCGTAGTTCGTGGGTTGGTATTCCTGGTTCTCAAAGACGAAGGTGGTGGGTTCGTCCACGACGGTGGAAACCGGGGTGATGGCGGCCTCGGGGGTCTCGACCGCGGTCTGAAAGGCGGCGGCGTAGACGAACGGCTTGAAGGCCGAACCGGGCTGGCGGTGGGCGACGGCGTGGTTGAGCTGGCTCGTGGTGTAGTCGCGTCCGCCCACCAAAGCCTTGACGGCCCCGGTGTGCGGGTTGATGGCAATCAGGCAGATCTGTACTTCCTGGGGATGGCCGCCAGAATGTTTCCAGCGCTCGGTCACTTTCTCGTCCACTTCCGTGAGCGCTTCGCGGACGGCCTCGGCGGCGGCCTGCTGCAACTTGGGGTCAAGCGTGGTGTAGATGCGGAAGCCGCGGGTGATCAGGTCTTCTTCCGAGTAGCCCTCAAGCAACTGGTCCATCACCAAGTCGACGAAGTAGGGCGCCTCGCTGGCCTCAACGCTCATCGGAGCGGTTTCGAGCGGGTTGAGTTTGGCGGCTTCAGCGCGCTCGCGGGTGACGGCGCCGGTTTCGACCATGGCATCGAGGATGTAGTCCCGGCGGGCCTGAGCGCGCTCGGGCTGGCGGAAGGGAGAGTACCAGTTGGGGCCGCGGATGATGCCGGCCAGGAAAGCGGCTTCGGGCAAGGTCAACTGGGAAATGTCCTTGCCGAAATAGGCCTGGGCGCCTTCACCCAGACCGTGAATGCCGAAGCTGCCGCGCTGGCCAAGATAGATTTCGTTGGCGTAGAGCTCAAAAATTTTTTCCTTGCTGAAGCGGCGCTCGAGCTGGATGGCGATCAAGGCTTCCGCCAGCTTGCGCCGGAAGGTCAGGCTGCGGGTGAGGAAGAAACTGCGGGCCAGTTGCATGGTCAGGGTGCTGGCGCCCTGGACACGCGCGCCCTTGCGAATCTCCAACCACACCCCGAGGTCGTACCAGAACGCCCGCAGCCCATCGAGAACCGAGATCCCGGGATGGCTGAAGAAGCGCCGGTCCTCGGCCGCCACCACGGCCTGAATCAGCTCGGGCGGGACGTCTTCGTAGCGCACCAAGCGGCGCTTGGTGCGACGGCGGTCAAAGAGATTGGTGACGTGGGCCGGGTCAACCCAGACGGCCGCGCGGGGCTGGGCGTCGCGCAGGCCGGTGATGCGCTGGATGCGGTCGCTGGCCCACTCGATGCGCACGGCTTCGCGGGTGCCCACCACCGACAGCGGCCCGGGACGAATCTCCAGACGGTCGGTGGCGCGGCGAAACTGCCCATAGGCAGTGGTGGGCTCATCGCCTTCGGCGTAGCCAAAGCGGCGCAAGTGGGCGGCCAATTCATCCGGGAGGACGGTTTCCCCAACAAACACCGGTTGGGGGGCTGCATAGACCTGGGAGGCACGGTCGAAAATCTCGCCGCTCACACGGGCATCAATCAGGCGGGAGAACTTGATCCAGTAGTAGCCGAAGACAACGAGACCGACGAGCGCGACGCCGGCCAGGGCCAGCAGAGCCAGGCGTCCCAGCGGCCGGGCCAGGAACCAGTTGCGAATCCGTATGCGTACCGGCAAGGTGAGTAGCCTACTGTCCTCTCAGGGCGGAGAGCCGTTTTAGGGGGAGCGCCTCGGGTGAGAAGAGCTCGTCCAATTGCGGTTCCCTCCTTCCTTCATACGATGGCCAGCCATCAATAAGCGCTGCCTGTGTCGATATCAGATTCGAAGTTCAGGGTGAGGGTGTAGACGATGAGTTTGACCGGGACCGAATAATGGACAGAAATGCGAACCCCACGCTGGATCGGCACCACCTGAATCTGCTCCGGGCGGATGGGAAGCTCCAACTGCTGCGCCTTCTGGAAGAGCTGCTGGCGAATCTCCGCCGGCGCCTGGCTGCGCACGCCGGCAAAGCGGGCCGCCTCGCGCACAGCTTCATTGAATTCGTAGCTTCTGATGTAGACAGGAACGATGCGCACAGCGCCGAGGATGATTGCGGCCGTGAGCAGCAGGGCAAGGAAGAGCTTGAAGCGACCCTGCCCGCGCTGGCGAATGTCCATCTGCCGTTCTGGCTCCCGCCTCCGTGGCTAGCCGCAGTAGCGGCTGCGGAGGAGCGCGGCTACTTCGGAGATTCTAACATCGGAGCGCTGGCGTGTCGAGCGCTCAAGCAGCTCGGCCAGGCCTTGCGCGACTTTTTGCGCGCCCAGGGTGATGCGGTAGGGGACGCCGATGAGGTCGGCGTCTTTGAATTTGACCCCGGGGCGTTCGTCGCGGTCATCGTAGAGGACCGCGAGTCCGGCGCCGCGCAGCTCGTCATAAAGTTTCTCCGCCGCGGTGGCGATGGGCGGCTCGGCCAGGTTGACTGGGGTGAGAATGACATCAAAGGGAGCAATCGAGCGCGGCAGCATCATCCCGTCCGAGTCGTGGTACTGCTCAACCGCCGCCGTCAGGATGCGTTCGACGCCGATGCCATAGGAACCCATAATTGGAATCACTTCCCGGCCCTGCTCGTCGAGCACGCGCAAGCCCATCGACTCGGCGTAGCGCCGACCGAGCTTGAAGATGTGACCAATTTCAATCGCCGGCTCGACCGCGAGCGCCCGGCCACACTGGGCGCAGGGGTCGCCATTTGCAACCGTGCGCACGTCGGCGTACTCGCCGGTGAAGTCCTCCTCCGGCGTGACGTGGCGGACGTGGTAGTCATCGCGGTTGGCCCCGGTGACCAGGTTTTTGCGCCCTCTGAGCCCGGTATCAATCAGGATGCGGACGATTTTCACCCCCCACGGGCCGATGAAGCCGGGCGCGGCGCCGAAGCTCGAGCGAATCTCGCCCGCCTCGGCGGGGCGAAACTTGGCTCCGGCGAGAGCATCGCCGAGCTTGGCCTCGCTCAACTGGTGGTCGCCGCGCACGAGCGCCAAGACCATCTGGTTCTGCTCGGTGGGCTTCTCCGCCGGGATGACGTACATCATGGCTTTCATCAGCGCGTGCG